>NZ_JBSXOB010000065.1:0-69977 GCF_056857915.1 Marinobacter sp. B-12
ACGGAAATACCGGGATTGGCGGCTATAAAGGGCAACCAACCCAAAAACTGAACAATGCCGGCAGAATTGGCCGGCTGACAAAACGAGATCGAAGGCGGTGGAATGGCGGGCTCATTTTTGGCTTTTTCTACAGCCTCGTTATATTTCTTAAACCTCAATCAAGGAAGATCATGAGAGTATCGACTTTACCCCTAATCATTCTCTGTCTGTTCATGGGTTTTACCTTTTGGGTAATGGCCGGAGCAGAGCAGTCGCTTTTAGCTTTTGGCGTTCGGCTCATGTCCAGCCCGGACACAGCACAAGTTGTTATTGATCTCTACATTCTCGCTGCTTTGGCCTGTGTCTGGATGTACCAGGATGGCAAAAGACGTGGCAAAGGATTGGGCTATCTCATCCCGTTTTTTATTCTGACAACAGTGTTTGTGTCTGCCGGTCCGCTGCTATATTTGGTGTTGCGCGGTGGGCGCGAGCCTGAAGCCGAAGCCAGCAAAATATAATAAACCGCATCAGTACGCGGCCGATGGCCGCCGGACGACATCTGCATTTCTACGTCGATATTGGCCCAGGATTCGAGGAGCACATCATGGTGAACGACGGAGATATCCAGCACCTGCGTCGGTGCATAGAACTTGCAACTAAGGCTCTAGAGCTAGGTGACGAGCCATTTGGCTCTGTGCTTGTAGCAGCAGACGGGCAGGTTCTTTTCGAAGATCACAACCACGTTGCCTCAGGTGATCGAACCCGCCATCCTGAGTTCGAAATTGCGCGGTGGGCTGCAGCGAATATGACCCCGGAGGCCAGAGCAGAAGCAACGGTCTATACTTCTGGTGAGCATTGTCCAATGTGTGCCGCCGCCCACGGCTGGGTCGGGCTGGGGCGTATCGTGTACGTGAGCTCCTCCGAGCAATTGGCGGCATGGCTTACCGATATTGGAGTTCCAGCGCCTCCCGTAAGAGCGTTACCAACCCGAGAAGTCGTTCCAAACGTGGCAGTTGATGGTCCGGTTCCCGGTCTTGCTGAACAGGTGCGTGATCTGCACCGTCGTTTTCATAGCTCAACATAGTTGGCAGCAGCATTCTTCTGTCAGCGATGCCAGTAGTTGTCACGAAGCTTCGCTCACCTAATTAACCAGAGCCGACTCTGTACGTTTAGTCATGTGAGCAATCTTCTCAAGCAACGCTTCGGGCGGGGCAGGCCTGGCCAACAGATATCCTTGCAGGGTATTGCAGCCAAGCTGGGTCAATAGCTCTTGTTGTTCTGCTGTTTCAACACCTTCTGCGACAATCCTCATGCCCAGTGTTTTGCCCAGAGCAATGATTGCCTGAATGATGGCTTCATCATCGTTGTCCTGGGCCAGTTCGGTAATAAAGCCGCGGTCGATCTTCAGCTCATTGGCAGGCAAACGTTTCAGGTAGAGCAGGCTTGAATAGCCCGTGCCAAAGTCATCAATGGAAATGGAAACACCAAGCGCAGACAGCTTGTTCAGCACTTTGAGGCTTGCCTCAGCATTACGCATGGCCGTCGTTTCGGTGATCTCCAGCACCAGGTGCGACGGGGTCAGGGAGTGTTTCTTCAATGCATCGCGAACCACGTTCACCAGGCTGCTGTGTTCCAGTTGAACTGCGGAGAGGTTGATCGCCATGCTCCAGTCATGATGGCCCTGGTCTTGCCAGGCTTTCAGTTGCCGGCAGGCCTCATCGATGACCCAGTTACCAATGGGCACGATCAGCCCCGAGCTTTCCGCCAATGGCAAGAAACGATCTGGTGGCAGGAAGCCATGATCCGGGCTTTGCCACCGCAACAGCGCTTCGAATCCAGTCATGGGGCCGTTTGGTGCAATAAATTTGGGCTGATAATGCAGAACCAGTTCGTTGCGGGTGACGGCATGTCGCAGATTCTGCTGCATCTGCATCTGTAGGTGCACATCGGCGTTCATGCCGTGCTCAAAAAAACAGTAGCCGTTGCGACCCTGCTTTTTGGCGTGGTACATGGCTGCGTCGGCATTCACCATCAGCTCGTGTTCGGTTTTACCATCCTGGGGGTAAATTGCGATGCCGACGCTGGTGGAAATGTGAAGGGGTGTATTCGATGCCTCGTAGGGTTGCCCGATGGAATCAATTAATCGTTGCGCAAATACGGCGGAACTTTCCGGCGAGCTTGGCTCCAGTAAGAGAACAAACTCATCCCCCCCAAGCCTCGCGGCTGTATCTCCTTCACGTTTGTTGACGAGCAGGCGGTTCGCCACGTCCTTTAGCAACAGATCTCCGACATGGTGCCCGTGCATGTCGTTGATCGCTTTAAAGCCGTCCAGGTCCAGAAACAGCACGGCGAATTCATTGTTGTTTCTCTCGGCGCGATGTATCGCCTGTTCCAGCCGATCACCCAACAGAACACGATTTGGTATGCGGGTCAGGTTGTCTTGCAGGGCGAGCTTGATGAGTTCGTTATTGGCGTCATCGAGTGAGTTGGACAGGCGGCTTGTGCGTACATCAAGCATGGACACGATGAGTGCAATGGCGAACACCGCAAGGCTGACAATGATGACCAGCACAGCCAGCCACTTTGTATCGATCCCGCTGTTGGCCGCGCCACAGAAGCTATCGATCGGAAATTTGGAGGCAGCCATTCCCGTATAGTGCATGCCGATAATGGCGCACCCCATAACCAGGGCCGCGCCGATGCGGCTGAAGGTGGCGCGTTTGGTCTCCTCCCGCAGTCGAAAGGCCAGCCAGAGGGCTGCTGTGGAAGCGACTATGGCGATAACGACGGATAGTCCAACCAGCCAGGGTACATAAAAAATGTACGGATGCATGAGCAATGCTTCCATACCGATGTAGTGCATGCTGGCTACGCCCAGACCCATCAGTAAACCGCCCGCCACCAACCGGCTCCAGGGCAGCGTGTCCTGACAGACCAGGTAAAGGGCGAAGGCAGAACACGCGATGGCGATGAGTAAGGAAAGCAGGGTAAGGGGAACGTCGTAGCCTAATTCGATGGGAAGGCGAAAGGCGAGCATGCCGATAAAGTGCATGGACCAGATGCCAAAGCCCATCGCGATGGAGCCGCCAATCAGCCACAGGACGGCCGGGCGACCGGCTGCGTTGGTTACACGGCTGGCCATGTTCAGGGCCGTGTAGGATGCAAGGATGGCAATGATAATCGAGCAGGCGACCAAAACCTCGTTGTAACTGCTTTCCAGCATCAATTATTCCTTTAATGTAATCGCTGATTAAAGTGAACCACAGTCGCCTGGTGTTAAACCCTGCCTGTCGGTTTTTGATCTAAATATCTATTTTATTTCAGAAAGTTAGTTTCTAAATAGTGCCAAATTGTTACGTTTTATATCGTGAAGAGCGTGTTCTCAATCCGATTGGGCCAGTATCAAGTAAACAGTAGGACGGGTAATTCTTTCCAATTCATTCACTTCCTTTATGTTTTCCAATAACGCTATTACCGACCATTTTTTAGGACAAATTGTTCTACGGGCATTTATTGAAATGACAGAGTGTCACGTCTAGTTTCGATTCAGGGGTTGAGTTTGATTATTGCCTGCGCCCCGATAACAACAATCAAGGAGGAATGCCTGTGAAAACCAGCATCAAGAACCAACTGCTAGCTGTTCTCATTCTATTGGGTGCAACAGGGCCGGCAATGGCCGAACTGGGGGATTACGGTTTCTGGCGAACGCTGGGGAATCTTGTCAATCCACCGGCAGCTGATAACCCCGTTACGACTGCCCAGCGTCAGGGTGACTATCCGCTACTGGCTAATCCGCCGGGTTTCAACGATGGTTTTTCGCCGGGCAACTATTACGCCTGGCAAACCATTCCCCTGGCGCCTGAAACCGGCGCTGTCTGTGGTAACGGCTCTGAGTACAAGTTCTTTGTGAACCGGGTGCCGAATACCAGTAATACGATTATCTATCTGGAAGGGGGCGGTGCCTGCTGGGATTACGAGAGCTGCTCTGGCCAGACGGGAATTCGAGGGGCTCGTAACCCGGACGGTATTCCTGACGACTATATGAGCCTGGCGAACCCCAGTGCCAGCCTGGTCAGTCCGTTTGTGGTGCGCCTGAACCCACTGACATCAGTCAAGACCCAGAACTGGAACATGGTTTATATTCCGTACTGCACGGGCGATGTCTACTCCGGTGACAAAGTGGCTGTGTATGAAGATCCGGAGGGTGAAGCGGAGCCTCTGGTCTGGCATCACAATGGTCTTCGTAACACCCGCGCAGCCATTTCGTGGGTGAAGGACAATCTGCAGCGGCCGAAGCAGTTGCTAACGACAGGGTGCAGTGCCGGCGGCTTGGGCAGCTTGACCAACTATCATCCGACCCGCCGTGATATGGAGCCCAACCGGGGGTACATGATCAACGACTCCGGGCCAGCCTTCAGTGCGCCTTCCGGAGCGGATCCAGAAGCTTATCCTTCGGTGTTGCTGCAGTCGTTTATCCGTGATGCCTGGGGGCTGGATCAGTCCAATGGACCGCTGGAATACCTCCGTGACGGGCTTCCACTGATGAACCTGAACGATCTCGGCTCACTGTACACGGCCCTTTCTGCGGAGCTACCGAATGATCGGATGGGGCATACGCATTTCTGGCAGGATCTGAATTACTCCTCCTATTCTTACGAGCGTTTCTATCCGGAAATTGAAAATGCGCCGGATCAGGCTACCAAGGAGGCGTTGATCCACGAACGCTGGTATACGGATACAGAGCGCCTGAAGGGCACCTTGTCCAACCTGGATAATTTCGGCTATTACCTGCCATGGTTTCGTGATGTGAACGAGAGCCACTGCACCACAATCATCGAGTTCGCCAACTCGGACATTCAGGAAGCCGGGCTGGAGCTGGATGACTTTGTGGCCAATGTGTTGAACGGAAGCGGTGCTGTGATGCAGGCCTCTGAAACCGATCGGCAGGCTGACTACAACAAGCCGTTCAATCCGCTCTATTGGGCACTTGATCAGCTTCTGTAGAACATTGGAGACAGGCTCTCCGGAATCGGGGAGCCAGCAGATAGGGGGTGGCGATGCGTTATTGTGGCGCATCGCCATTTTTGTTGGCGGCCACACGGGCTTCCAGTAATCTCTGGCGTAAGTATTCGTTGCGGGTCATTCCCGCAGGCACTTTCTCCATTGCCATTATCTCTTTCACGATCTGTTTTTCCCGCTGCTTATAGGCTTCAAACTCCGGCCTGGGTTTGGCCAGCCATTCTTCTTTGCGTGCTTGCGCAGCGGCATTCTGCCGGTCAATCAGGCCTTGCAGGGCCCGCTTCTGCGCGGCTTCGTCTTCGATGGTGAGTTTCGTCATGGCAATGCGGACCATCAGGCTCTCTGCTGCACTGACCTGTCCCTTGCGTTGGTATTCGGCCAGACGCTGTTCCAGCATTGCTGCCTCCGCTGCGCGATCCTCTGAGGACAGGCCATCAGCGTTTGCGAAAAAGGTGTGCAGTTCTTCCTCAAAGTCGAGCCGATTGGCCAGTTCCAGCGTTTCCGGGTTTTCCAGTAAAGCCTGTTGCTCGGCCGTAAGCCCGCTGTTCTGATTTTGGCTGGTCGACGGCAGATCTTGAGTCAGTGCCTGGGCAGCTTGCGGGTTGCTGATCGATTTTGCGGTGTCGACAGACGAGTCCGTCTGGGTCAGCCAAAAAGAAATACCGGCCGCTACAGTGAGGACACCGATGGAAGACACGAGAACAATTTGTTTCATGGCCGTTCCCCTTGTTTATTATTGTCCCGATTCCCGTTCGGGTTTGGCCTGGCCCGGAAAACGCGACAGGCAACCACATCATATTAGCTCTATTTGAGCCGCCACAAATCTATCGTGTCGCACTGCATTTTATTGATTTATTCATTTTCTGACATAAGCTTCAGTTGTTTGTCTATTTTTAGATGGGGCTTCGTTGCGAGGCGGACGCCTGAATTTGAAATGCGACTAATCACACACAACTGGCTGCGTATCATCAAATAGGGATTATGGAATGCGAAAGTTCTTCGTTTTGGCGTCTACACTTGCGGTGTCGTTACCTGTCTTGAGTCACGCGGATGAGGTCGTTCTGGATGATGTGATCGTGCAGGGAAGTCTGTGTGCAGGTGAGGATTGTGTGGTCGATGCTGATTTTGGTTTCGACACGCTCCGACTGCACTCACCAACGCCCCAGATCCTGCTGCAGGACACCAGTGTTTCGGCGAGCTTCCCGACACAGGATTGGTTGTTGGGCATCACGGACGGTGGCTCGGCCTTGCCGTCATCGTTCTTTATCAGGAATTTAACCAGCCAGCTTGATTCTGTAGTGATCTCTGCAGAGGGCGACATAGCCTTGGGAGCAGGCGCGGTAGTCGTGGCGGATGCGATCTCTGTTGGCGATTTGGGTGCAGAACGCCGAGTAACGTTTGTGGAAGAGGCTGTAGACGATAGCGATGCGGTAACACTCTCGCAGTTCAATACGTTCAAAATGGCGGCAACGGAGTCAGTGTCTGATGAAGTGGATGCACTGGATGCTCGTCTGGCCGGCCTGGAATCCCGCCTGACTGACCTGGTGGATCGACTTGAGGCCGTGGCGGCCCAGATTGACTAACAACACTTGCTCAACTGGGAACCATCAATCATGAAATTGTTTAAATACAGTCTTTTTGTAGTGTGCGCCGCTGCGGCTTCAGCGTCTAATGCTGATCAGATTAGGGCGGATGATATGGTCGTGCAGGGCAATCTGTGCATCGGCACGGATTGTGTTAATGACGAGGACTTCTCCAGTGGCGTTCTTAAACTCAAGGAGAACAACCTCCGTATACGCTGGCATGATTCAACAGCAACGGCTGGCGGGCCGGTTCGGCAAACTTTTGTTGGCACCTATGTCGACGGGGAAGTCGGCCAATCCTGGCGCTTGGACGCTAATCAGTCTTCGAATGGAGGCGATAATGGGCTTTACATCAGTCAGATGAGCCTTGTGGATTACCCGGTATACAGCGATGGAAGTGCACCTGACTATGACTGCTCTGGTGCTCCTGCCAACCCGAGACCCATTATTGGAACCATTCCCGAAGGTGATCCTGCCGAGGACCCATCAAATTGCTTACCGTATAGTGAGCCTTTACAGTTAAACGTACTGGCAATGAATGGTGGCCTGAACGGCGGAGTTTCACTGGGTATAGGTGCGGAAATTGGGGATGGTGAAGTGCGCTTGGGCAACGACGATCTCAAGCGTCGACTGGTCCATGTGGCCAGAGCGATTGCGGATAGCGATGTGTTGATCAAAGAGCAACTGGATCAGGGGCTGTTTCAGGCGCAACAGATTCGGATGAATGAAATCGAAGCATTGATGACCATGGCTGAAAATGAGCTGGAGGTTCTGGAACAAGAGGTGGCCACAAGCGGTAGCAATGGCAGTGGCGGGAACGGTGGCGGTGGCGCTGCCGGTTGGCCGTTGTTGCTGCTGCCACTGGCCGCATTGAAATTCCGCAATCGCAAGACACTTGCCTGATCTCCTGGTTAGCCTTGTTGAGTGGAGTTAACCTTTCCAGTCAACAGGGCTGCACCGATTCCTGACATGTCCCAACTGGGCTGCCGTTCACGCCCAATCCATCCGGGACGACCACGCAATTCACGCACCAACAACGCTTGGTGTTTTCGGGAGTAAAACCTCATGAAGCCAACCCTATGCACTTCTGTCTTTCTGGTGGCGCTCAGCTTTAACAGTTGGGCCTGGGCCCAAGAGGTTGATTACGATAAGCGCAACCTGCACATTTTTTGCGCCTCACATCTGAAGATGCTCAGCGGCACACTTGATGAAGGAGGCGATGAATATAAGGCACTGATGTTTATGTCCGGTGTTCACCGGGACGAGGCAACCGGGATGGGTGCCACGGAAAAGCACTTCAGCGACGTGAACACCTATCTGAAAAAAGTACGCAACACCAGCAAACCGAAGTGGAGTAGCCTGACGTCCCGAAGCAAGAAGCTGTGTTTTCCCCGGTCCTGACGACAGGGTTGGCCACCGGGATCTATAGTTAACGGTACGAATGTCTGACATCTGGCTCGCATGGAGGTCATCCGATGACGAAACAGACGAAGAATCAACCGCGCAATGTCGCCACGAAGCTGATCGAATCGCACCTGGTGTCGGGAACGATGAAGGCCGGCGAGGAAATCGGGCTGAAGATCGATCAAACGCTGACCCAGGATGCAACCGGTACACTGGTTATGCTCGAACTGGAGGCCATGGGCCTCGGCCAGGTCAAAACCGAGTTGTCCGCACAGTACGTTGACCATAACCTGCTGCAGACCGACAACCGAAACCCGGACGATCACCTGTTCCTGCGCAGTGCCTGCGAGAGGTTCGGCCTGTGGTTCAGCCCGGCCGGGTCCGGCGTCAGCCATCCGGTGCACATGGAGCGATTTGGAAAACCGGACAAGACCCTTCTTGGCTCCGACAGCCATACCTGCGCCGCCGGTTCCCTGGGAATGCTGGCAATGGGGGCTGGCGGCCTGGCTGTCGCCATGGCCATGTGTGGAGAGCCGTTTTATCTCAACATGCCCAAGGTCATGGGCGTGAAGCTGACCGGGAAATTGCCGGATTGGGTGAGCGCCAAGGATGTCATCCTGGAAATGCTTCGCCGCCACGGGGTGAAGGGCGGTGCCGGGAACATTATCGAGTATTACGGGCCGGGCCTGAAAGGGCTGTCCGCGATGGATCGCCATGTGATTGCGAACATGGGGCAGGAGATGGGACACACCGCTACGGTGTTCCCGGCGGACGATGCGGTGCGGGATTTTCTCAGGCAGCAACAGCGGGAAGATGACTTCCAGAGGCTGGAAGCCGACCGCGGCGCCACCTATGATCTGCATGACGAGATCGATCTGGGCAAGCTTGAGCCGTTGATTGCACTTCCCAGCAGTCCTGGGAAGGTGTTCCCGGTACGGGAAGTGGCTGGCGAGCCCATCTACCAGGCCTACATTGGGTCCTCCGCGAATCCTGGCCTGAGGGATTTTGCGGTTCCTGCGATGATGGTGAAAGGCCGTCAGGTTCGCGAGGGAGTATCTTTCGATATCAACCCCACGTCGCGTCAGGTTCTGGAAAACCTGGTTGAACTGGGTCATCTTACCGATCTGCTCAGCGCTGGGGCGCGCCTGCACCAGACCGGCTGCAATGGCTGCATTGGCATGGGCCAGGCACCGGCAACGGATCAGATCAGCCTGCGCACCGTTCCGCGGAACTTTGCAGGTCGTTCGGGGACCCATGAAGACAAGGTCTGTCTCTGCAGCCCCGAAACAGCCACGGCGTCCGCACTGACCGGCGTGATTACAGACCCTCGTGATCTGGACATGGACTATCCTGTGTTCGACGAGCGCAGCACCTTTTATGTGGACGATCGCAATATCCGCCCGCCGGCGAAACACCCGGAACTGACGGTGGTTGAAAAGGGACCGAACATCAGCACCCTGCCGACGTTTGAGGCGCTGCCTGAGTCGTTGAAGGCGCCGGTTCTGCTCAAGGTTGGTGACGATGTTTCCACCGACGACATCCTGCCTGCTGGCTCCCGGATACTGCCGTTTCGCAGTAACATTCCGGCCATCAGCGAGTTTACTTATACCCGGCTGGACCCAACCTATCCGGAACGGGCAAAAGAGTATCAGGACACCGGGTCTCTGATCGTTGGCGGTGACAATTACGGCCAGGGTTCAAGCCGTGAGCACGCGGCGCTGGCGCCCCGTTATCTGGGCGTGCGAGCAGTGATTGCCAAGAGTTATTCGCGCATACACTGGCAGAACCTGTCCAGTTTTGGTGTGTTGCCTCTGAGCTTTGTCACTCCGGAGAACTTCGACAGCATTGAGCAGGGCGATGAACTATTGCTTGAGGGACTGGTTGAAGCATTAAAAGCCGGGGACAGGATTGTTGCGAAAAATACCCGGAACGGCGAACGTTATGAACTGACGCATGAACTCAGCGAGCGTCAGGTCCGTATGGTGATCGAAGGCGGGCTGCTGAACATAATGCGCCAGGAACTGGCCGCGTGAGGCCTTGTTACCAATAGATCCACTAAACTGAGGAAGAATGAATGACCGATGACACCTACACGCCACCGAGAGTCTGGAAATGGGATGCCGAGAGCGGCGGAGCCTTCTCGCAGATCAATCGCCCCATTGCCGGACCCACTCACGAGAAAGAATTGCCGGTAGGGGAGCACCCGTTCCAGGTCTACTCACTGGCGACCCCGAATGGCGTGAAGGCCACGATCATGTTCGAGGAACTGTTGGCCAAGGGCATCAAGGAAGCGGAATACGATGCCTGGCTGATCCGCATCACCGAGGGGGAACAGTTTGGCAGTGGTTTCGTGAACGCGAACCCGAACTCCAAGATCCCGGCAATGATGGACCACACCCACAAGCCGGCCGTCCGCGTGTTTGAATCCGGTTCCATCCTGCTTTACCTCGCTGAGAAGTTTGGCGAGTTCCTGCCGACGGACATCGTGGCGCGCACGGAAACCATGAACTGGCTGTTCTGGCAAATGGGCAGTGCGCCGTTCCTGGGCGGTGGGTTTGGCCATTTCTACGCCTACGCACCGGAAAAATACGAGTACCCGATCAACCGCTACACCATGGAAGTGAAGCGCCAGCTGGATGTGCTGGATCGGCAACTGGCCGATAACCGCTACATTGCGGGTGATGAATACACCATCGCGGATATCGCGATCTGGCCCTGGTACGGTGCACTGGTGAAAAACAAGGTGTACGAAGCGGCAGAATTCCTGGAAGCGCACACGTACAAGAACGTGATGCGTTGGGCCGATGACATCGCAGAAAGGCCAGCGGTCAAGCGCGGATTGATGGTAAACCGCACCTGGGGCGAGGAGAGCAGGCAGTTACACGAGCGGCACGACGCCAGCGATTTTGAATTGCGCACTCAGGACAAGCTGGAGCCTTCCGGAGAAACGTAATGGCAGCATTTGGCGGTTGGAGGGCGGTGGTGTTGGCTTTCATCGTCGCGCTGATTGCGGGTTCGGTGCTGGGCAGCCTCGTGCAAACCCAGTTCAATCTCCAGGCGCTGGAAGGCCTGGGGGTTGAAGTCAGCATGGGAACCCGGCTGGAAACCACAGTTCAGGATCTGCTGAACTTTGCACCTTTGTACGCCATCCTCTTCGGGCTCAGTTTTCTGTTTTCCCAGATTGCCGCGTCTCTTGTGGCCCGGCTGGCTGGTCCTTCAGGCCGTTATTGGCTGTGCCCGCTTGCCGCGGCGGTCGGGCTGTGGGCGACTTTTCGGATTGTGGATGCCTTGGCGCCCATGCCCACTTTGATCGCTGCCACACGGGATATGGATGGACTGTTGGCCATGCTGGTAACAGCTGCTCTCTCTGGTTTGTTGTTTGCCGTTCTGGTTTCGCGTTTGCCCCGTAAATATGGCAAAGCTTCTCCAGCGCCTGTTGCGATGTTGCTGGTGGTTGCCGGGCTGGCGCTGCCTGAATCTGATGCCGTAGCGGATGAGGCGTCAGGCTATGCGATTGCAACCGTGGCCAGCGGCCTAGAACACCCCTGGTCGCTGGCGTTTCTGCCCGATGGGCGAATGCTGGTTACCGAAAGGCCGGGACGGTTGCGAATGCTGGCGGCCAACGGCGACCTGATGCCGGAACCGCTGGATGGTGTACCGGAGGTTTTCGCGTCCGGCCAGGCAGGGCTGTTTGATGTGCTTCCTGCCAGGGATTTTGAGGACAGCCGCAAGATTTACCTGAGTTATGCCTGCGGCACCATGGACGCGAATCACACCTGCCTGGCCAGGGGAAAACTGGGTGAGCAGGGCCTGGAGAATGTAAGCGAAATATTCCGGGTGCAGCCGGCCAAGAAGGGCAATGCCCACTATGGAGGGCGGATGGTATGGCTGCCGGACAATACGCTGGTGTTAACCCTGGGAGACGGTTTCGACTACCGGGAGCAGGCCCAGCGCCGTCAAAACCACATTGGCAGTATTGTGCGCCTTAACCCGGATGGCAGTGTACCGAACGACAACCCTTTTGCAGGGCACGACGCCTACCAGGGTGAAATATACAGCTATGGTCACCGCAATGTGCAGGGGCTGGCCTACGACAGCAGTCAGGGCCGGCTGATTGCCCATGAGCACGGTCCCCGTGGTGGAGACGAAATCAATGTTATCCGTCCGGGCGCCAATTATGGCTGGCCGGTCACTACCCACGGGCTGGACTACACCGGAGCCCGGGTAACGCCGTTCAGTGAACGTGAGGGCATTGAGTCGCCAATGCTGCACTGGACGCCGTCCATCGCCCCATCGGGCATGACCGTTTATACGGGTGATCTGTTCCCTCAGTGGCAGGGCGATCTGCTGGTTGGCGGGCTGGTGACCCGGCAGGTGCATCGTGTCCGGTTGGCGGAGGGTGAGGCAACGGAAGTGGAAGCTCTGTTTGCTGAGCTGGATGAGCGTATCCGGGATGTGGTAACCGGCCCGGAGGGAGCGGTTTACCTGCTCACCGACAGTGCTGGCGGCCGTGTTCTGAGAGTGACACCGGACTAGATGCCAGCCACGGATAGCAGGGTAGCTATCCGTGGCTCCTTCCTTGAAGTCTTGGTTATTGGCGTGGCCTGCGGTCACCTTCCATGATCTTGGCCACAAACACCGCTTTACCGTATTCCTCGAACGACCATTTCATGGTGTCCGACAGTACCTGCATCACTTCATCGTACTCACCGAACATTTCGGTGCTCATGCGGCCCGGATAAATCTCCAGGCCCGTTTTTTCAAGCCGTTCGATAACGGCACGAATGGGCGGCTTGTAGTCATCGGTGAGTGGGTAGCAGCTCAGTTGAACGGATAAAAACATAAAACCTCCCGGGGCTGTGTGCCCCTCAGTAGCCCATGGCTGAGGATGTGCTGCGGCGCGGATCTGCACCGCCATAAAGGGTCCCTTCAGTATCGATCAGTATGCTCTGGATGGCGCCCATGGCACTGCCCGTCACCACCTTGTGGCCCTTTTCTTCCAGCAACCGTACGGTATCCGGGCTGATGCCCTGTTCAATGCGGATCTCGTCCGGCAGCCATTGGTGGTGAATCCTTGGGGCGCTTACTGCAGACTGAATGTTCATGCCATGGTCAATCACATTCAGCAGTACCTGCAAGGTTGTCGTGATAATTCGGGACCCGCCGGGGCTTCCCGTAACCAGGTAGTTGCGACCATCACGCCTGACAATCGTAGGAGACATGGAGCTCAGCATGCGCTTGCCGGGTTCCACCTTGTTGGCTTCGCCACCGATCAGTCCATAGGCATTGGGTTCGCCGGGCTTGGCGCTGAAGTCGTCCATTTCGTTGTTCAACAGGAAGCCCGCCCCGTCAACGGTGATGCCGGAGCCATAGCTGAAGTTGATGGTGTAGGTGTTGGAAACCGCGTTGCCCCAGCGGTCGACCACGGAGAAATGGGTGGTTTCCGGGCTTTCATAGGCCCCGGGGTTGCCAGCACTGATCTCGGTCGACGGCCGGGCTTTGGCCGGATCAATGGTTTTGCGCAACGCTTCGGCATAGGCCTTGCTGGTGAGCCCCTTAAGTGGCACCTCCACAAAGTCAGTATCTCCGAGGTATTCCGCGCGGTCGGCATAGGCGAGCTTCATGGCTTCGGCCATGTGGTGAATGCTGGCGGCGGAATTGTGGCCAAAGTCGCTGAGCGGGTATCCCTCGAGAACGTTAAGGATCTGCACGATGTGGGTACCGCCGGAAGAGGGCGGTGACATGGAATAGATGTCGTGGCCGCGGTAGGTGCCATGAACCGGCTGGCGGATCCTGGGCTGGTAGTTCTTAAGGTCCTGAAGTGTGATCAGGCCGTCGTTGCGTTCCATCTCCTCCACGATGAGCTGCGCGGTTTTGCCCTGATAGAAGCCATCGATGCCTTGATCAGCAATGCGTTGAAGGGTATCGGCGAGTTCCGGTTGCCGAAATCGGTCACCTGGCTGCCACGGAGAGCCGTCCTCTTTATAGAAGGTTGCGAGAGTCGCCGGCCAGCGCTGCAGTCGTTCCTGCGCCTGTTCCAGGCCCTCGGTGAAGCGTGGGGGTACAATAAAGCCTTCCCGCGCCAGTTTGATCGCCGGGGCCAGGGCCTGTTCCAGCGACAGCGTACCGTGGCGCTCAAGGGCCAGCGCAAGGCCGGCGACGGTGCCGGGCACGCCGGATGCTTTGTGGGTAAAGCGGCTGCGATTCTCGACCACGTTCCCATCGTCGTCCTGGAACATGGTTTCGGTGGCAGCAGCCGGTGCTTTCTCCCGATAGTCGATGGCCTCCACCGCGTCGCCGTTGCCCGGAGCGTAGAGCATAAATCCGCCGCCGCCGATGTTGCCGGAGCGCGGCTGGGTGACCGCCAGGGCGAATCCCGCCGTAACGGCAGCATCCATCGCATTGCCGCCGTTCTTCAGCACGTTCAATGCGACTTCCGTTGCCAGGGTATGGCTGGTGGCCACCATGCCGTTACTGGCCTGCACCGGGTGGTGGCGTTCTCCCTCTAGAATGGCCTCTGCAGTCACCGGCTGTAGAGGTAGGAGCGGCATCAGGGTGATCATCATTCTCGCGGCCAGTGAGCGGCCCGCGAGGGCTTTTCGGGTACGTACCTGTAGGGGGAGTCTATCCATGTTTCTGTGCCTCGTTTCTGGTGCTCAGATAAGCTATCATAGCCGGTCATTTTTGAGGGTGTGAAGTCGCGCGCCCGTGATCCCGGATCAGATTAAGGAAAGGCTTCCATGGAGCATACCTATCGTCTTGTGATTTCCTGCCCGGACCGGGTGGGGATCGTTGCCAAGGTCAGCAACTTTCTGTCGACCTACAATGGCTGGATTACAGAGGCGAGCCACCATTCCGACACCCAGACCGGGTGGTTCTTCATGCGGCATGAAATCAAGGCCAGTTCGATCCCCTTTGGCCTGGACCAGTTCCGCACGGCCTTTGAGCCGATTGCCCGCGAGTTCAATATGAACTGGCACATTGCTGATTCGGCCCGGCCCAAGAAAGTGATCCTGATGTGCAGCAAGGAATCCCACTGCGTGGCGGACCTGCTCCATCGCTGGCACAGCCGGGAAATCAACGCTGAGATCGTAGCGGTTATTTCCAATCACGAAGACCTCCGGCGCATGGTGGAGTGGCATGAAATACCCTACCACTATATTCCGGTGAATCAGAACAATCGCGATGAAGCCTTCGGCGAAGTGGATGGTTTGATCGAAGGGTACGACGCTGATGTGGTTGTTCTAGCCCGATACATGCAGATACTGCCTGCGGACCTGTGTGAAAAGTACGCAGGCAAAGTTATCAATATCCACCACAGCTTTTTGCCATCCTTTGCCGGCGCTCGGCCATATCACCAGGCGTACAGCCGGGGTGTGAAGTTGATAGGCGCCACCTGCCACTACGTAACGCAGGATCTGGACGAAGGCCCCATTATCGAACAGGAGGTAATTCGCATCAGCCATAGCGACTCCATTGAGGATATGGTGCGTCTGGGCAAGGACGTGGAGAAAAATGCCCTGTCCCGGGGGCTGCGGGCGCACATTGAAGACCGTGTGATCGCCTACGAAAACAAGACTGTGGTTTTTGACTGACGGCCACTGCCATATCCCCCGCTAAGGGGTTGAATGTGGTAGTATTGGCCGCTTGTTAAAGAATAACTATGGGGCGCTGTGAAGGGCCCTGAAACGACTTCCAGCAAATGCAAAGGAACCTTTCTCGATGGGTGAGTTAGCCAAAGAGATCCTGCCGGTAAATATTGAAGACGAGCTGAAACAGTCCTACCTCGATTACGCCATGAGCGTCATCGTCGGGCGGGCACTTCCAGACGTGCGGGACGGCCTCAAGCCGGTACACCGTCGTGTGCTTTTTGCCATGTCCGAGCTCAACAACGACTGGAACAAAGCGTACAAGAAGTCCGCCCGTGTGGTGGGTGACGTTATCGGTAAATACCATCCCCACGGCGATTCCGCAGTCTACGACACCATTGTTCGTATGGCCCAGCCGTTTTCCCTGCGCTACCCCTTGGTGGATGGTCAGGGTAACTTTGGTTCCATTGACGGCGATAACGCAGCGGCCATGCGTTACACCGAGATCCGCATGGAGAAGATTGCCCACTCCCTGCTGGCGGATCTGGACAAGGAAACCGTGGATTTCGTGGCCAACTACGATGGCACCGAACAGATTCCGGACGTACTGCCCACGCGGATTCCCAACTTGCTGGTAAACGGTTCCTCGGGCATTGCCGTGGGTATGGCCACCAATATTCCGCCCCACAATCTGACGGAAGTCGTTAACGGCTGTCTCGCTCTGATCGACAACCCCGACATGACCGTTGACGATCTCATGGAACACATCCCGGGGCCGGACTTCCCCACCCAGGGCATCATCAACGGTCGCGCTGGGATTGTGGAAGCCTATCGTACCGGCCGGGGGCGCATCTATATCCGCGCCCGCCATGAAATTGAGCACGACAAGAAGACCAACCGTGACGCCATCATCATCAACGAGTTGCCGTACCAGCTGAACAAGGCACGGCTGATCGAAAAGATTGCGGAACTGGTTAAAGAGAAGCGTCTGGAAGGTATTTCCGAGCTGCGGGACGAGTCCAACAAGGAAGGCATCCGGGTGGTGATTGAGCTGCGTCGAGGTGAGAACCCGGACGTTATCGTCAACAACCTCTTTGCCCATACCCAGCTTCAGACCGTTTTCGGCATCAACATGGTCGCCCTGATCAACGGCGAGCCGAAGATCCTGAACCTCAAGGAAATGCTGGACGCGTTTGTCCGGCATCGCCGCGAAGTGGTTACCCGCCGTACCATCTACGAACTGCGCAAAGCCCGCGAACGTGGCCATATTCTGGAAGGCCTTACGGTCGCATTGGCGAACATTGATGAAATCATCGCGCTGATCAAGGCGTCTCCGGCGGCGGCCGAGGCAAAAGAAAAGCTGATGGCCCAGGGGTGGGCGCCGGGTGATGTTCTGGCGATGCTTGAGCGGGCGGGTGAAGATGCCTGCCGCCCTGACGACCTGCCGGAGATTTTTGGCCTGCGCAATGGCCTGTACCATCTGTCGCCAGAGCAGGCCCAGGCGATCCTGGACCTGCGTCTGCACCGCCTGACCGGTCTTGAGACCGAAAAGCTACAGAACGAGTACAAGGACATTCTCGAGAAGATCGCCGACCTGTTGGAAATCCTGGGCGATCCGGACCGCCTGATGCAGGTGATCCGAGAGGAATTGGAAGCTGTGGTGAGCGAGTTTGGCGATAACCGTCTGACCGAAATCACCAGCTCCAAACGGGACCTGACCATCGCCGATCTGATCGACGAAGAAGACCTGGTGGTGACCATCTCCCACGGTGGTTACGCCAAGACCCAGGCAGTCGAAGACTATCAGGCACAGCGCCGTGGTGGTCGTGGCAAGGCCGCCACGTCGATGAAAGACGAAGATTTCGTCGAGAAACTGTTGGTAGCGAACTCCCACGACACCATTCTCTGCTTCTCCAACCGGGGCAAGGTGTACTGGTTGCGGGTATTCGAGATTCCCCGGGCAAGCCGCGCATCCCGCGGTCGCCCAATGGTCAACATCCTGCCGCTGGAAGACGGGGAGCGTATTACCACCTTCCTGCCGGTTCGTGACTATCCGGAAGACCAGTACGTGCTGATGGCCACCTCGGCTGGTGTGGTCAAGAAAACGCCGTTGCCAAATTTCTCCCGTCCGCGCAGCAACGGCCTGATTGCCCTGTCGCTGGACGAGGGTGACACCCTGATCGGTACGGCCATCACCAAGGGCGATGCGGAAGTCATGCTGTTCTCCTCGGCGGGCAAGGCCGTTCGCTTCAACGAGGAGGCGGTACGTCCGATGAGCCGTACGGCCCGAGGTGTGCGTGGCATCAGAATGCCGGAAGGGCATCACGTTGTGTCGCTGATCATTCCGCAGGAAGACGCGGTTCTGCTGACGGCGAGTGAAAACGGCTACGGTAAACGCACCACCTTCGACGAGTTTCCGACCTACAGCCGGGGCAGCCAGGGCGTTATTGCCATGCAGTGTTCCGAGCGTAACGGTAATCTGGTCACGGCGTTGCAGCTGTTTGAAGGCGACGAGATGATGCTGATCTCGGACAAGGGCACACTTGTGCGTACCCGCACCGACGAAGTATCGGTTCTGAGCCGGAACACCCAGGGTGTTCGCCTGATCAAACTGAGCCAGGAAGACGAGCGCCTTGTGGGTGTTGAGCGTATTGCCGAAACCGATGCCGAAGAGGTCGACGGCGAAGAAGCGCCTGCTGCACAGGATGGCGGTAGCTCGGACAACGCAGGTGATGCAGGCGAGAGTGCCGGCGAGGAATAAGCCGGCATCCTATATTGGCAGGATTTGAGAGATCACAGGATCATGAGCAGGGCGTATAATTTTTGTGCAGGCCCGGCAACCTTGCCGGAGCCCGTTTTGCAGCAGGCACGGGAAGAGATGCTGGACTGGCGCGGCACCGGCATGTCCGTGATGGAAATGAGCCATCGCAGTGACGAGTTCGTGGAAATCGCCGAAACAGCCGAGAAAGACCTTCGGGAATTGGCCAGCGTTTCAGATGATTACGCCGTACTCTTCATGCAGGGTGGTGCTTCCAGCCAGTTCTCGACCATTCCCTTGAACCTGCTTGGCGACAAGGCGTCTGCGGACTACGTGAACACGGGTATCTGGTCGAAGAAAGCCATCGCCGAGGCCAGCCGTTATGGCAAGGTCAATGTTGTGGCAAGCAGCGAATCGAATGGCTTTGCCAGCATTCCCGATCAGGAAGCCTGGGCTACGGATGCCAGCGCGGCCTACCTGCATTACACGCCCAATGAAACCATTGGTGGGTTGGAGTTCGATTTTGTGCCGGAGAGCGGTTCTGTGCCGTTGGTGGCGGATATGTCGTCCACCATGCTGTCACGCCCACTGGATGTCTCGAAGTTCGGCCTGATCTATGCCGGCGCGCAGAAGAACATCGGTCCATCCGGCCTGGTGGCCGTCATCATCCGCAAGGATCTGCTGGGCAAGGCGCTCAAGATCACGCCGACGATGATGAACTATCAGGTGATTGCAGATAATGACTCCATGTACAACACGCCCGCCACGTACTCCTGGTATCTGGCAGGCCTGGTGTTCAAATGGCTGAAAGAGCAGGGCGGTGTTGCAGCCATGGGCGAGGTCAATCGTCGTAAGGCCAGTAAACTTTACGGTTTTATTGATGAGAACGATTTCTACGCCAACCCGATCACACCGCGCTTCCGCTCGTGGATGAATATACCATTCACCCTGGCGGACGACGCGCTCAATAGCGCCTTCCTGAAAGGCGCGAACGAGAGGGGATTGTTGAATCTCAAGGGCCACCGTTCCGTAGGTGGCATGCGGGCCAGTGTCTACAACGCCATGCCAGAAGCCGGTGTCGATGCGTTGATTGACTACATGACCGTGTTTGCGAAGGAGTGGGGCTGATCATGAGTGATGAGCAGGCCCGTCTCGGGCAGTTGAGGAACGATATCGATCGCTTGGATCAGGAGATCATGGACCTGATCAGCAAGCGCGCGGAATGTGCCCAGGAAGTGGCTCGCGTGAAAATGGAAGCCAACCCGGATGAGGATGTGTTCTTCTACCGTCCGGAACGCGAAGCCCAGGTGTTGCGCCGTATAAAGGAGCGCAACCCTGGCCCGTTGTCCGGCGAGGAAATGGCTCGATTGTTTCGGGAGATCATGTCCGCTTGCCTGGCGCTGGAAAAACCGATGCACATCGCTTTCCTGGGGCCGATTGGTACTTTTACCCAGGCAGCGGCGCTAAAGCACTTCGGACACTCTGTGGTCAGCGTGCCTTTGCCCGCCATCGATGCAGTGTTCCGTGAAGTGGAATCCGGCGCGGCCCACTATGGCGTGGTCCCAGTGGAAAACTCCACGGAAGGCATGATCAACCATACCCTTGACATGTTTATGTCCTCGCCACTGAAGATCTGCGGCGAAGTCCAGTTGCGGATCCATCACCACCTGATGGTATCGCCAAAGCACCAAGGGCAGGACATTGTTCGCATCTATTCCCATCAACAGTCATTCGCTCAATGCCGGCAGTGGCTGGATACCCACCGCTATGGTATCGAGCGGGTCACGGTCAGTAGTAATGCTGAAGCCGCAAGGCGGGCAGCGGAAGAGCCGGGCACGGCCGCGATCGCAGGGGACATGGCGGCGGAACTCTATGGTCTGGAGATGCTGGCGGCCAGCATCGAAGACCGACCGGACAACACCACCCGGTTCCTGATCATCGGCCGCGAGGAAGTGCCGGCGAGTGGCAACGATAAATCGTCCATTCTGGTGTCCATGCGGAATAAGCCTGGCGCTTTGTATCAATTGCTGGAGCCGTTCCACAAACACGGTCTGAGCCTGACCCGTATCGAAACCCGCCCATCGCCCAGCGGTACCTGGGCCTACGTGTTCTACATCGATTTTGAAGGCCATGTGGACGATGCACAGGTCAGCAATGTGCTGTCAGAAATCGATGAAGAGGCGGTCGAACTGAAGCGCCTGGGGTCCTATCCCATTGGGGTTCTGTGACAGAAACGCAAATGGCTGAGGAAGGTCGAAATGTCGATTGATTACCAAAGTCTGGCGGTCAAAGGCGTGCAGGCGCTATCCCCCTACCAGCCGGGCAAGCCGATTGATGAACTGGCCAGGGAGCTGGGCCTGAAGCCTGAAAATATCATCAAGTTGGCCAGCAACGAAAACCCTCTTGGGCCCAGCCCAAAGGCGCTGGCGGCGCTGAAAGGCGCTCTGGGCGAGCTTTGCCGCTATCCTGATGGCAATGGGTTTGATCTTAAGCAGGCGTTGTCTGCCCGGTACGGCGTGGCGCCCTCGCAGATTACCCTTGGCAACGGTTCCAACGATGTGCTGGAAGTGATCACTCGGTGCTTTGCAGATGCCTCCTCGGAAGTGGTGTTCTCCCAGTACGCCTTTGCGGTATACCCGCTTGTTACCCAGGCGATCGGTGCCAAAGGCGTATCGGTACCTGCCAGGGACTACGGCCACGACCTTGATGCCATGGTGGAAGCGATAACGGATCGCACCGCGCTGGTGTTTGTGGCCAACCCCAACAACCCCACGGGCACGGTTCATGGTGCCGAGGCGATCGAGTCGTTCCTGGCCCGTATTCCCTCCAGGGTTGTGGTGGTTCTGGATGAAGCCTATTGCGAATACCTGCAGGGGGAGGGCTATGTGGATGGCCTGTCGTTGCTCAATCGCTACCCGAACCTGATCGTTACCAGGACGTTCTCCAAGGCTTGGGGGCTGGCATCGCTGCGGGCTGGCTACAGCGTCAGTTCTCCGGAGATTGCCAATGTTCTCAACCGAGTACGTCAGCCTTTTAATGTAGATTCTCTGGCCTTGGTGGCCGCGACGGCTGTGTTGGGCGATGAAGACTACCTGCGGCGCTCGTGTGAAGTGAATGCAGCCGGGATGAAACAGCTTGAGTCTGCTTTTAACGAAATGGGGCTCAAATACATTCCGTCTGCCGGCAATTTTATTGCCGTGGATGTGGGCGATCAGGCGGCTGACATCAATCAGTCGCTACTGGAGCAGGGCGTGATTGTCAGGCCGATTGGTGGCTACGGCCTGCCCAGGCACCTGCGGGTGTCGATCGGCTTGCCCGAAGAAAATGCACGGTTTATCGAGGCTTTGGCCAATGCACTGGATACGTCCGCAGGACGGGGAGAGTAAAGTGCGCGAGGTTCAGCCACTGTTTCAGCGTGTTGCCATCATTGGCCTTGGCCTGATCGGTGGTTCTCTGGCCAGGGCGATCCGCGACAATGGCCTCGCGGTTACCGTTGTGGGTGCTGACAAGCGCGCAGACGAATTGGCGCTTGGACGGGAATTGGGCATTATTGATGAAGCTGCCGGTTCGGTTGCAGAGGCAGTGGCCGGCAGCGATCTTGTAGTGCTGGCGGTGCCGGTCAGGGCAACTCAGGCAGTGCTGGCGGAAATCAGACCCCATCTTGGCGAAAACGCCGTGTTAACGGACGTTGGCAGCACCAAGACCAGTTTTGTTAACGATGTGCGAGAGGTGTTTGGCGATCTACCCGCGAAAGTGATACCAGGTCATCCCATCGCCGGTTCCGAAAAAAGCGGCATTCGCGCGGCCAACCCCGAGTTGTTTGCTAATCACAAGGTTATACTCACGCCGGCGAAGAATGTTGGTCAGCCCGACCTGGAAAAGCTCAGGGCATTGTGGGAAGGCTGTGGTGCAACGGTTCTGACCATGTCGGTGGCCTATCACGACGAGGTGTTGGCCGCCACCAGTCATCTTCCTCATCTTATTGCATTCTCGCTAGTGGATACCCTGGCGGGCGAGGACGAGAATCTGGATATTTTCCGCTACGCAGCCGGCGGCTTCCGGGACTTCACTCGAATAGCAGCGAGCGACCCGGTGATGTGGCACGATATTTTTCTCTCAAACCGGGATGCGGTGTTGCGGGTAATTGATCATTTTACCCACGATCTGGATCAGCTTCGTACCGCCATCGCCGATCAGGACAGTGCAACTCTGTTGCGGGTTTTCAGTCGCGCCAAGGCGGCGCGGGAACATTTTTCAAAGATGCTTTCAGGACAGGCTTACGTGACAAAAAACAGTCAGAAACAGGTAACGTTCCGTCTTCAACCTGGCGGCCGGATTTCCGGCGAGATACGCGTGCCGGGCGATAAGTCCATTTCCCATCGATCCATCATGCTGGGCGCCCTTGCCGACGGTATCACGGAGGTGAAGGGCTTCCTCGAAGGAGAGGATAGCCTGGCGACCCTGCAGGCGTTCCGCGATATGGGTGTGACCATTGAAGGGCCGGACGAAGGCTTTGTGCGCATTCACGGCGTTGGTATCAACGGACTCCAGGCGCCGCGCGGCCCTTTGTACCTGGGTAATTCAGGTACCGCCATGCGACTGTTTTCCGGTTTGCTGGCGGCGCAACCGTTTGACTCCGAACTCACCGGTGATGAAAGTCTGTCCAAGCGTCCAATGGGGCGTGTGGCGGATCCTTTGAGAGCGATGGGTGCGGTGATTGATACCGCCGAGGGCGGGCGGCCGCCTTTGAAAATCCGCGGTGGGCACGCGCTAACCGGTATCCATTATGAAATGCCGGTGGCCAGCGCCCAGGTGAAATCCTGCCTGCTACTCGCCGGTCTCTATGCCGAGGGCGTAACCTCCGTTACCGAGCCAGCTCCTACCCGGGATCACACTGAGCGCATGTTGGAAGGCTTTGGTTATCACGTGCATCGAGATACCGCGACGGCCAGTGTGACCGGTGGCGGCTCGTTGACCGCCACCGCCATAGACGTACCTGCGGATATCTCTTCGTCAGCGTTTTTCCTCGTTGCGGCGAGTATCGCACCGGATTCCGACTTGACCATCCGCCACGTTGGCATGAACCCGACGAGGGTTGGGGTGATTAATATTCTGCGCATGATGGGGGCCAATATAGAGGTCCTCGAAGAGCGCGTGATTGGTGGGGAGCCGGTCGCTGATCTTCGCGTCCGTTCCGCCGAACTCAAGGGTATCGACATCCCCGAGGATCAGGTTCCGCTGGCAATCGATGAATTCCCCGTGCTGTTCATTGCCGCAGTCTGCGCCGAGGGTAGAACTGTTCTGCGCGGCGCTGAGGAGCTCCGCGTCAAGGAAAGTGATCGCATTCAGGTGATGGCTGACGGCTTGACCGCGCTCGGAGTGGAAACCACCGTGACTCCAGACGGTATTATCATTGATGGTGGGCAGACGATGACCGCCGGAACCGTGAACAGCCACGGGGACCACCGTATTGCCATGGCGTTCTCCGTCGCCTCCCTGCGGGCAGAAGGGGATATCGAGGTCACCGATTGTGCCAATGTGTCCACCTCATTCCCGGGCTTTGTGGAGCTGGCGAAGCAGACAGGCATCAATATTGCCGCCGAAGGGGCTGAATAATGGCTGAAGGCAAGGCTCCGGTTATTACCGTGGATGGCCCTGGCGGCTCCGGTAAGGGCACCATTACCCAGATGCTCGCCCGCCGGCTGGGATGGCACCTGCTGGATAGCGGTGCGCTTTATCGCCTCACCGCGCTGGCGGCAGAGCGACAGGGCGTGTCCCTGGATGACGAGCCGTCCCTGGTAAACGTCGCCGCCAACCTTGATGTGGCGTTTGAGCCAACGCCTCCAGGTGAGCCGGCAAAGGTGCTGATGGCTGGTGTTGACGTCACCGCAAATATACGTACAGAGACCTGTGGCGATAATGCATCGAAAGTGGCTGTCATGCAGCCGGTGCGCGACGCGCTGTTGCAGCGCCAGCGCGATTTCCAGAAGCCTCCCGGGCTGGTTGCGGACGGCCGTGACATGGGAACGGTGGTGTTTCCGGATGCGCCGGTGAAGATCTTCCTGACAGCCAGTGCCGAAGAGCGTGCGCAAAGACGCTACAGCCAGTTGAAGGACGCCGGGGTCGATGTTAATATTGACGCCCTTTTAAAGGAGATACGGGTGCGCGATGAGCGGGATATGAACCGCGCCGCCGCCCCGCTCAAGCCTGCAGACGATGCGCAAGTCATTGATTCGACGGGGTTGAGTATAGAAGAGGTGCTAGTCAGGGTTATGGCCGCAGCAGGCCAGGCCTGACTACACCTTTTTGTTGTTGAAATTCCGGATTCGGCGTTATCGGCCAGCCACTGGCTGGATCCGGATTGAAACTAACAGACCGTGTTGCTGGTAGCACGGAGTAAACTTGCGTTGATCACATAGGACACATAATGAGCGAGAGCTTTGCGGATCTTTTTGAAGAAAGCCTAAAAGAAATTGACATGCAACCAGGTTCCATCGTCCAGGGAACCGTTGTAGACGTCGATAACGACTGGGTCACCGTTAACGCCGGACTGAAGTCCGAAGGTGTTATCCCCGCCTCCCAGTTCCTCAATGAAAAAGGCGAGTTGGAAGTTGCTATCGGCGACGTTGTTGACGTAGCTCTCGACGCTGTGGAAGACGGCTTCGGTGAAACCCGTCTGTCCCGTGAAAAAGCCAAGCGCGCAGAAGCCTGGAAGGTGCTCGAGAAGTCCTTCGAAGCTGAAGAAGTGGTTAAGGGTGTTATCAATGGCAAGGTCAAGGGTGGTTTCACCGTGGATCTGGCCGGCATCCGTGCCTTCCTGCCGGGCTCACTGGTAGATGTTCGTCCGGTTCGCGATACCGCGCACCTGGAGAACAAGGAACTCGAATTCAAGGTTATCAAGCTCGACCAGAAGCGTAACAACGTGGTTGTTTCCCGCCGCGCCGTTCTGGAAGCTGAAAACAGTGCCGAGCGTGAAGCTCTGCTCGAAACCCTGACTGAAGGTCTTGAAATCAAGGGTATCGTCAAGAACCTGACCGACTACGGCGCGTTCGTAGATCTGGGCGGTGTTGACGGCCTGCTGCACATCACCGATATGGCTTGGAAGCGCATCAAGCATCCGAGCGAAATCGTCAATGTCGGCGACGAGATCAACGTCAAGGTTCTGAAGTTTGACCGTGAGCGCAACCGCGTATCACTGGGTCTGAAGCAGCTGGGCGAAGATCCCTGGGTGGATATCAAGGGTCGTTATCCGGAAGGTACCAAGGTTACTGCACGTGTAACCAACCTGACCGACTATGGCTGCTTCGCTGAGCTGGAAGAAGGCGTTGAAGGCCTGGTTCACGTGTCCGAAATGGACTGGACCAACAAGAACATTCATCCCTCCAAAGTCGTTCAGGTAGGCGACGAAGTGGGCGTGATGATTCTGGATATCGACGAAGAGCGTCGTCGTATTTCTCTGGGTATCAAGCAGTGTGTTGCTAACCCGTGGGAAGATTTCTCCAGCAAGTTCAACAAAGGCGACCGTATCTCCGGCAAGATCAAGTCAATCACTGACTTCGGTATCTTTATCGGCCTGGACGGCGGCATCGATGGTCTGGTTCACCTGTCTGACATCAGCTGGAACGAGACTGGCGAAGAAGCCGTTCGTGAATACAAGAAGGGCGACGAAGTTGAAACCGTTATCCTGTCTGTTGATCCCGAGCGTGAGCGCATCTCCCTGGGCATCAAGCAGCTGGAAAGCGATCCGTTCGCCGAGTTTGTACAGCTGAACGACAAGGGCTCCATCGTGAAGGGCACGGTATCTGCGGTTGATGCAAAAGCCGCTACCATTACTCTGAACGACGAAGTTGAAGCGGTCCTGAAAGCCTCTGAAATCAGCCGTGACCGTGTTGAAGATGCACGCAACGCGCTGAACGAAGGCGACGAAGTTGAAGCGAAGATCATCAGCATCGACCGCAAGAACCGCGTCATCAACCTGTCTGTGAAGTCCAAGGACGTTGAAGACGACAAGCAGGCGCTGGAAGGTGTTCGCGCCAAAGCGGCTGAATCTTCCTCTGGTGCGACCACCATCGGTGATCTCATCAAAGAGCAGATGCAGCAGCAAAACGCCAACAAGGAATAACGTTTCCGGTTGGTATGAAAAAAACGGGCTCTAAGAGCCCGTTTTTTTTGTGTTTTTTTCTGGTTTGGCTAAACTAGAGGCAAGGAGCTGGTAACCGGCTATCCGATAATAATGTAAAGAGGGATGAGCCCAATGACGAAATCTGAACTGGTAGAGCTGATTGCGTCCAAGCAGACGCAGCTTTCAGTGAAGGATGTGGAACTGGCTGTGAAAACGATTATCGAACACATGTCCCAATCACTGGCGGATGGCCAGCGAATCGAGATCCGGGGTTTTGGTAGTTTCTCATTGCACCATCGCGCAGCCAGAACCGGGCGTAATCCGAAAACCGGGGAAGCCGTGCAATTACCTGCCAAATTTGTTCCGCACTTCAAGCCAGGCAAGGAGTTGCGGGAGCAGGTAAACGATAGCCTTAAAAAGGGCTTCTGATTACCCTCTTGGGGAAAGACGTTAACCAGGTCCTGAGATAAACAACCAGGTCCGTGTGGAGCATTGCGACTATGGCCGGATTTCAGAAGGTCCTTCTCATTCTGCTGGTATTGGTTCTGGTTCTGGTAGCACTTGTTTTCTCCCTGAATAATCAGATGGCAGTCTCCCTCAATTTTCTGCTCTTTGAGACTCAGCCTCACGGTGTTGCCGTCTGGATTATCCTGTCTTTTGTGATCGGCGCTTTGATCGGAGTTCTGATTACCATGCTTGCAACCGTTCGCACATCGGTTTCCCGCCGTAACCTCGAAAAACGACTTGCTCGTACCGAGCAGGCATTGGAGAAATCCAGGGCCCAGAACGACCGGACGCTTTAATGGATATAGTGCTTCAATGGCTGCTGTTAACGGTTGCGGTGGCCGCCGGCTGGTTTGTCGGGCGGATGGGCAGTACCAGGGAACGCTCCAAAACGCCCATCTCCGATGAGGAATCCGTCAAGGATCGTCTGCAATTCCTGTTCACCAATTATTCCGATCAGGCGGTTGAGAACTTCGTTCAGTCCCTGGCTGTGAACAAGGAAACGGTGGGCCTGCACCTATCCATCGGCGCCCATTTTCGCCACAAGGGCGAGACCGACCGTGCCATCCTGATTCACCAGAACCTCCTCGCCCGTCCGGAGCTGCCCCCGCGATACTCTCAACAGGTCACCTACGAGCTGGCCATTGACTACCTGAACGCAGGCCTTCTGGACAGAGCAGAAGCATTGCTTCATCAACTGATGGGCGACAGGGAATACGGCCGTAAGTCTTCATTACAACTGATTGAGCTGTATCAGCAGGAAAAGGAATGGGGTAAGGCAGGGCAGGTCGCCCGTACATTGACGACCGGCGACCACGATGCACGCATGTACAAAATGCTGGCCTATATAACCTGCGAGCAGGCTGAGGATGCCCTCAAGCACGACGACCGCTGGATGGCACAAAAGCTATCCAAGGAAGCGCTGGAGTACGATCGTTCCTGTGTCCGGGCCACGTTTATCATGATGAAGTTGCTCATTCGCCAGGGCAGCTACCGGGACGCAGCCAGCCAAAGCCTGAAAGTCTTCGATCAGAATCCTGAGTTTGGCTCCGAGGCGGTGGACAGGCTGATGAAGCTTGAGCGGGAACACGGCGATGTGGGTCGTCTGGTCAAAAAGCTTGGCAAGTTCTACGAAGCCTGGCCGAGCACAAGCTTGCTGCTGGCGCTGGTTGAATCCGTGGAGCGCACGTCCGGCCGCATGGCTGCAATCGAGTTGCTGCGCCGGGAACTGGAAGTCCGCCCCAGCGTCCGCGGTTTGCTGCGCCTGGTGGAGTTGGCGGGCTATGAAAAGGGCATGACGACGGACGAAGGCCGCCTGGTCAGCCGCATTGGCCACCTGATACTCGCCAACCGCCCGGTATACCGATGTGTAAACTGCGGTTTCTCCGGCCAGCAATTGCATTGGCTGTGCCCCAGCTGCAAGCAGTGGGAAACCGTTCGCCCAATCCAGGGCGTGGAAGCTGAATAACCCGAAAACACGACATTCTGCAGGAAACTGACCGTGCAAACCCCCGATAGTCCCCGAATCATCGTTGCCCTGGATTTCCCCTCTGATCAGCCCGCGTTGGCTCTGGTTGATCAACTGGACCCCGCGAAATGTCGCCTTAAAGTCGGCAAGGAACTGTTTACCCGTTCAGGGCCGACTCTGGTTCGTGACCTGCAGAACCGCGGCTTCGACGTTTTCCTGGACCTGAAATTCCACGATATCCCGAACACAACGTCCGCTGCGGTGGCGGCCGCGGCGGACCTGGGTGTCTGGATGGTGAACGTGCATGCCTCTGGCGGCGAGAAGATGATGACCGCCTGTCGTGACCGTCTGGAAAGCTTTCGCAAAGACAGGCCGTTGCTGATCGCCGTTACTGTGCTGACCAGCATGGGGCCGGAGGACCTTGCCGGTATCGGCATCACAGATTCTCCGGAAGCCCAGGTATCCCGCTTGGCAACCCTGACCCGCAACTGCGGCCTGGACGGCGTCGTCTGCTCCGCACAAGAAGCGCCGGCGTTGAAAGCGGAGCAAGGCAAGGATTTCAAACTGGTCACCCCGGGTATCCGTCCGCTGTCTGCGGACAAGGGCGACCAGCAGCGCATCATGACGCCCACAGAGGCCCTCAAAGCCGGGTCCGACTATCTGGTCATCGGTCGCCCGATTACGCAGGCTGCTGATCCTTTGGCTGCGCTGGAGGCTATACACTGTGAGGTGGTTGGCCTCTAACCGTGGTTTATGGTCTGATTCTGTTCTAGCCTGATTGTATGGTGCTTCGGTGCGGTGGTGGCTCCCTCCCAAAAACCGCTTCTAGTACGTCCATGTACGCTTGGGCTCCGCCATCCATGGCTCCGCACATTTTTGGGAGGGAGCCACCACCGCGCCGGTTTGAACTCTCAGATATCGCTGTTAGACGATTATTATTGATAGCCGTGGTTATTGATCTTGTGGTGTAAGCATAGGGTGTACTGGCGCAGCGTAATCTGTTGCGACAACTCCCGAAGCTGATTCAGGCGAGGTAGGGATTCCTTCCCAAAAAATGTGCGGAGCCATGGATGGCGGAGCCCAAGCGCACACGGACGTGCTTGTAGCGTTTTTTTGGGAAGGAATCCCTACCTTGCCGTGGCAACGTTACAGACAGGCTAGGGCCCAAGGACAGCTTCAAAGTACCAAAAACAAAAAAGCCGCTAATCCAGAGGACTAGCGGCTTTTCGGAATAGTGGCTCCCCGAGCTGGGCTCGAACCAGCGACAAACGGATTAACAGTCCGTTGCTCTACCAACTGAGCTATCGGGGAACGTCGTCGTGTGACGAGGCGCGTATATTAA
Organism: Marinobacter sp. B-12; assembly: GCF_056857915.1. NCBI lineage: Bacteria > Pseudomonadati > Pseudomonadota > Gammaproteobacteria > Pseudomonadales > Marinobacteraceae > Marinobacter > Marinobacter sp. B-12. The sequence continues at coordinate 29,769 of NZ_JBSXOB010000065.1, forward strand.
GGTTACCCCAACGCCTCGTCAACCCCTTGCCAGGATTTTTAGCCCAGCGCTTTCTGCAAACGCTCAATGGCTTGCTTCAGCGTATCAAGGCTGGTGGCGAAGCTCAGGCGCATATGGCCCGGCGCACCGAAAGCGGAGCCTGGCACCAAGGCCACGCCGGCTTCCTTCAACAGCTTCTCGGCAAACTCCACATCATTGCTGACGTCAGAATCGGCTTCGATGGCTGCCTGGAAACTCGGGAACACATAGAAAGTCCCGTCACCGTGCAGGCATTCAACGCCGGGCAGGGCGTTCAGGGCTTCCACCAGGTAGTCATGACGTTCCTTGAACGCCGTGACCATTTCCTGCACACAGTCCTGAGGGCCATCCAGAGCTGCGGCTGCAGCTGCCTGGGAAATCGAGGCCGGGTTGGATGTGCTTTGGGACTGGATTTTCTTCATCGCGCCAATGATTTTTGCCGGGCCTGCCGCATAGCCGATGCGCCAACCGGTCATGGAGTAGGCCTTGGAAACGCCATTGAGCACGAAAGTGCGATCGTACAGCTCCGGTGTGGCGTTCAGGATGTTGCAGAACGGCTGACCGGTCCACAGGATCGGCTCATACATGTCGTCGGTGGCGATCATGATCTGCGGATGCTTCTTCAGCACCTCGCCAATCGCCTTCAGCTCGTCCAGGCTGTAAGCCATGCCACTGGGGTTGGAAGGGCTGTTGATCACGAACAGGCGGGTGCGCTCTGTGATGGCGCTTTCCAACTGCTCCGGGGTGATCTTGAAGCGGGTATCGGCGCCGGTTTCGATGATAACCGGCTTGCCTTCAGCCACCAGCACCATGTCCGGGTAAGATACCCAGTACGGCGCAGGAATAATGGCTTCGTCGCCCTTGTTCAGCGTGGCCAGCGCGAGGTTGAAAAAGCTCTGCTTGCCACCACCACTTACCAGGATCTGGTTGGCTTTGTATTCCAGGCCGTTGTCCCGTTTGAACTTCGCAATGATCGCCTTTTTCAGTGCGGGCGTACCATCCACAGCGGTGTACTTGGTCTGGCCGTTGTTGATGGCTTCGATGGCCGCCTGTTTGATGTGATCCGGGGTATCGAAGTCCGGCTCGCCGGCACCCAGGCCAATAATGTCCTGGCCAGCAGCGCGTAATTCCGCTGCCTTGTTGGTGACTGCGAGGGTGGGAGAGGGCTTGATTGCCTGTACTCGGCTGGAAAGTTGAAGGTCCAAACTTGCGCTCCTTAAAGCTGCGTCTGATAGGGCTCCGGCGGCTTCGGGGTAGTGGTTTTCACCATGTTCAGGCCGCCTTTGACGATTCAGATGGTATCATGAAGCCCGCGTGACGATAAGTTTCTCTGCAGATTGCACCTTTTGATATTCGCGGTGCGATGCGTTGCCCAGATCACTTTTGATTGAATGAAGGATGTCTCCAGACTATGGCCACTTCAGAAACCGGCGCGCTCATGAAAGACGGCGCCTTCAAGGTGGATTCCCCGTTTCAGCCAGCTGGGGATCAGCCCAAAGCCATTGATGGGCTGGTGGACGGTATCCACTCCGGCCTGGCACATCAGACGCTCCTGGGTGTGACCGGCTCGGGCAAGACCTTTACCATTGCCAACGTCATCCAGCAGGTTCAGCGGCCGACCATCATCATGGCCCACAACAAAACCCTGGCGGCCCAGTTATACGGCGAGTTTCGTGAGTTTTTCCCGGACAACGCGGTGGAGTATTTCGTTTCCTACTACGACTACTACCAGCCGGAAGCCTATGTGCCATCTTCCGATACGTTCATCGAAAAAGACGCCTCCATCAACGAACATATAGAACAGATGCGCCTGTCGGCGACCAAGGCCCTGCTGGAACGGCCGGATGCCATCATTGTTGCCACCGTATCCTCCATTTACGGCCTGGGCGACCCCCAGTCCTACCTGAAAATGATGCTGCACCTGGACCGGGGTGACCAGATCGACCAGCGTCACATCCTCCGGCGCCTCGCCGAGCTGCAGTACACCCGCAACGATGTTGAATTCCACCGGGCCAATTATCGGGTGCGTGGGGACGTGATCGATGTATTCCCGGCGGAATCCGAGAAAGAAGCCATCCGCATTGAGTTGTTCGATGACGAGGTGGAAAACCTCAGTTACTTCGATCCCCTGACCGGTGAGGTTCTTCGGCGTGTGCCCCGTGTCACCATTTATCCGAAATCCCACTATGTCACGCCAAGGCAGAAAGTGCTGGATGCCGTTGAGCGCATTAAGGTCGAGTTGGATGAGCGCCTGCAGCAATTAAGGGACAACAATCGCCTGGTGGAAGCGCAGCGTCTGGAAGAGCGCACCCGCTACGACATCGAGATGATGTTGGAGTTGGGCTACTGCAACGGCATTGAAAACTACTCCCGGTACCTGTCAGGTCGCCAGCCGGGTGAGGCGCCCCCGACACTGTTCGATTATCTGCCAGCCAATGCGATGCTGGTGGTGGACGAATCCCACGTTACCATTCCCCAGATCGGCGCCATGTACAAGGGTGACCGTTCCCGTAAGGAAACCCTCGTGGAGTACGGCTTTCGGCTGCCCTCTGCGCTGGATAACCGGCCCATGCGCTTTGACGAGTGGGAGCGGATTGCACCTCAAATGCTGTTCGTCTCCGCCACCCCCGGCAACTACGAAGCCGAGCACGCAGGGCAGGTGGTCGAACAGGTGGTGCGGCCAACCGGTCTGCTTGACCCGGAAATCGAAGTCCGCCCGGCCTCTACCCAGGTGGACGATCTGCTCTCGGAGATCCGCCTGCGCACCGACGTCAACGAACGGGTTCTGGTGACCACGCTCACCAAGCGTATGGCCGAAGACCTGACCGACTTCCTCATGGAGCATGATATCCGTGTGCGTTATCTGCATTCGGATATTGATACCGTAGAGCGTGTTGAGATTATCCGCGACTTACGCAGGGGTGAGTTTGATGTACTGGTGGGCATCAACCTTCTGCGGGAAGGTCTGGATATGCCAGAGGTATCACTGGTGGCTATCCTGGATGCTGACAAGGAGGGTTTCCTGCGCTCGGAACGTTCGCTGATTCAGACCATTGGTCGCGCCGCCCGTAACCTCCATGGCAAAGCCATTCTCTATGGCGACCGGATCACCGGATCCATGCAGCGGGCCATCGACGAAACCGGGCGCCGCCGGGCGAAGCAGGCGGCCCATAATGAGGAGCATGACATTACGCCGCAGGGTCTGAACAAGAAGATCGCGGATATCATGGAAGGCGCCGGTGGCGGCAGCGGTCGCGGTCGTCGTAAGGCCGAGCGTCCGGGCGAGAAAGCGGCCGAGGAGGCGGAGAAGTACCGTGCCAAGGCGGGTAACCGCTCGCCGGAAGAGGTTCTTAAGGAGATCACCCGTCTGGAAGACGATATGTACAAGGCCGCCGCGGATCTGGACTTCGAGACGGCTGCGCGGTTACGGGATGATATTTCCGAGCTTAAAGAGGCCGCCTTGCGGACCGGCTAACGCCTTGGTCCTACAATGACTGCTGCCTGCAATGGTTGGTTCTTGCCGTATCGGGACATACGGTCGAACACCCGGCGGTCTACCGGCAGGTATTGCTTGTCAGCGACGGTCTCACCAACCTCCGTATCGATTTCAGGGTCGTGCAGGTATACAAACTGATCATCCATCGCACATACCGTCACCCAGTGGGGCACGCGGCTGCGATTCAGTTGCCAGGTGCTGATCAGGATCACCGGCACACGGCCATCGTGGAGGGCTGCCTGAATCCCATCCAGGGTGAGCGGATCGTGATGGAGTTCGATACCGGTCTGGCCGATGTCGTAGAGAAAACCCTCGTGTACCAGTTCCAGTACTCGCTTCTTGTCGTCGTTGCGAACCGTATCCTTGAATAGGGCACCCTCTTTGCTGATGTAGGCACTGGCGTGGAAGCCGCGGTGCCAGGCAGCCAGTGCCAGGCCGTGGGGGCCGCAGCCACCGTGGCCGGCGAGCATAAAGATGGTGGTGGCTTCACGCCAGAGTTTCAGTTCTTCCAGGGTGGTCATCGGCTGCTGCTCATCCAGGGCTGCCATGGCCATGATCAGAGCCGCCGGGCCGCAGGAGAATTCCGTGGTCTGAGGGTAATAGGGCACCGCCGGATATTCCCGGGAAGGCTCGTAATAGAGGATGCGGCGCTCGAAGCGCAGGGCGGTGCCGTGGTCTTCGTAGTAGTCCCGATAGGTGCCGAACTGGCGATAGCCCAGGCGTTGGTATAGCCGTATCGCCGGGGCATTGTCTTCCCGCACTTCCAGCCTCATCACGATGCGGCCTGCGTCGACCGCTGCAGCTTCTGCTTCCCGAACCAATTGCTCGCCTATATTTCTGCCGCGTTCCGCTGGCGAAACAGCAATGGAATAGATTCGCGCCAGCCGGGTGGCCGCACTCATTAATACCAGGCAGTAGCCCAAAAGCTCATTGCCGGCCATCGCGACAATCAGCCGGTCCCGGGGCATATCCAGAAAGCGCCGGAAGCTACGCCGTGAGATCCGGTCGTCGGTGAAACACCGGTTCTCCAGCTTTACCAGTGCGTCCAGGTCATCGCTTGTGGCGTGACGAAAAGCGAGTGATGTCATAATGAAAGAACTCTGGATAACAAAAATGTGACGGCTTCGCCGGGTTGAGCACTGGTGGCTATTATGAGTGAGCGCCTACCTTGCCGATAGCGTGCAATCATGCGTAAAAGCACGCATTTCGTGCTAATTGTAGGCTAAAGCGTTCCGGCGTATTGTTGCGAGATTGTACAGGCACCATCGATGTATGGTTGGCCTGTGTTCCCAACGCTTCCGGCACTGCCTTCATGGAGGAATGCCACTGATGTCACGATTGTTGATTGTTGTTGACCGCGCCAAGGACTGGGCACCGTATTACCCCAGCGAAGACGTGCTTACCTTTGATCAGTATCTGCAGTTTTCCGCGCCCACCTCGAGCCGGGTGCGGGTGATCAACCTGTGCCAGAGCGCCCGTTACCTCAGTCGTGGCTATTACTGTTCGTTGCTGGCCGAGGCTCGTGGCCATCATGTTGTGCCGTCTGTGATGACGCTTAACGACCTCAGCCGTAAGGGGCTGTTTTCGCTGCAGCTGGATGAGCTGGATGCCAGCGTCATCAATTGGCTTGAGGCGGCCGGGGCGGAAATCGAACCAGCCGGTGACAATAACCACGCTACGCGCGAAGTGCGTGTCCGCACGTATTTCGGGCAGGCAGAACATGGGGATTTGAAGCCGGTTGCGCGTGCTTTGTTCGATCGTTTCCCGTGCCCGGTTCTGGAAGTGGTTTTTCGCCGTGGGAAAAACTGGCAGATAGCGTCCATGAAACCGGGTTGTCCCGCGGACCTGAAAGGGAAAGAACAGGATGACTTTGCGGCGGCGTTTGACCGTTTCAGCAGTATGGTTTGGCGCAAGCCCCGCACCCGCCGTCGTTATCGGTTTGATCTGGCGATGCTGGTCAATGACGACGAGGAAATGCCGCCCAGCGACAAGGAGGCGTTGGAAAAATTCGAGAAGGCCGGCCGCAAGCTGGGCATCAACGTGGAGCAGATCGGCCGCCGCGATTATATGCGGCTACCGGAATACGATGGCCTGTTTATTCGCGAGACCACAGCCATTGATCATCACACCTATCGTTTCGCCCGTAAGGCCGAGGCAGAGGGCATGGTGGTGATTGACGATCCGGTGTCGATCCTGCGATGCACCAACAAGGTCTATCTGGCCGATCTGCTGAACAACAACAGAATCCCGACACCGAAAACCCTGATCCTTTCCAAAGACCAGAAAGACAGCGCTGAACAGGTGATTCGTGAGTTGGGCTTTCCTGCGGTTATCAAGATTCCTGACGGCGCCTTTTCGCGGGGAGTCACTAAAGCGGAGGATGAAAAATCTCTGCGGGCGGGCCTGAAAGAGCTGTTCAAACAGTCGGCACTGGTACTGGCCCAGGAGTACCTTTACACCGATTATGACTGGCGTATTGGGGTGCTCGGCGGACGAGCCATTTATGCCTGTAAATACTACATGGTGGAGGGGCACTGGCAGATCTACCAGCACGGTGGCGAGGAAGTGGATAGCGGTGGTTTCGATACCATGCCGACGTACGAGGTGCCCCGGAACGTAATCCAGGCAGCGCTCAACGCCACACGTCTGATCGGCAATGGCCTTTACGGTGTGGATATCAAGCAGTCCGGTAACCGTGTGGCAGTCATTGAGGTAAACGACAACCCCAGCATTGACGCCGGAGTTGAAGACCGGTTTCTGGGTGGGGAACTGTACACGCTGATCATGCAGGAGTTCCTGTCCCGCATGGAGGAAAAGCGGCGTCGCTAGACGCCCTGTCAGTTCTCAGTATGAGCGTGCCAGATTCTGAGGCTGCCAAACCACGGGTAGCGGGCCAGTTCCTCGCTGATCCTATGGGCGTCAGGAAGCGCTTCGGATTCAGGGATCTCCATAAACAGTTCCATATGGACCCGGTTGCGGAGATAGTGAAGCCGTAGCCGGTTGTTGGATGGAAGATTGTCGATGTGTTGCAGGAGTGCCTCGCGGATTTCCGCCCGGGCAGGAAGCTGCTCGGAGGTCTGGGGATGGATTTCGTTGTTCTCGGCATCAATGTGAAAATTGATGTCAAGAATGTTGTCCAACGAATCACGCATGGCTTTTACCACCTGCATTCCTATTTGATGCCCCTCCGAAACGCTGATCTCCGGCGACACAACGAGGTGCACATCCAACAGGATGTCGTGTCCCATGCGGCGGCTGCGAAGTTCGTGCACGTTGCGCACGCCGTCGGTCTTACTGGCGATGTGTTTCAGTGCTTCGGTATCTTCCGGGGAAAGGCCAGTATCGACGAGCTCTTTTACGCTGTCCCAGGTGAAGCGCCATCCGATGTGAATGATGATTCCGGAGATGATCACTGCCGCGAGAACGTCCAGCCACAGATAGCCCAGCATGGCGCCCATAGTTGAGAAGAGCACCACCACGGAAGAGAGGGCATCAGTGCGACTGTGCCAGGCATTGGCGATAATCAGGTCCGAGCGGATCGCTACGCCAACCCGGCGGGTGTAGCGATAGATCCATTCCTTACTGGCAACGGATATGAAGGCCGCTACCAACACCGGCCATTCGGGAATGTTCACGGTGCCGCCGTCAAGGAGGCGCAGGGTGTTGTCCCAGGCCAGGGCCGCGCCAACAGCAATAAGAATGCTGCCGAGCACCATGGTACCCATGGTTTCTATGCGTTGATGGCCATAAGGATGATCCTCGTCCGGTGCCTGACGGGAAACGCGCATGACGCCCAGCACGACCAGATCCGATGCAACATCAGTAAACGAGTGAATACCGTCCACTACCAGTGCCTGGGAATGAAACAGCGTTCCTGCGATAACCTTAATGAGGCCCAGTACGCCATCCAGCACCATTCCGATAAACGTCACCCGCGACGCTGCCTTGCGCTCCTGGGAAAGTCCTTTGTGTTCTTGGGAGGAAAAGGGCTGCTGGTCTGCCATTCGAGATTCTCCAAAGGGGCAGGTAGTTAGTATAACGAACGTATCGCTGTATGTTTTATGCACATGGGCGGAATCGTTGAATAACGTGACACCCTCTGACTGATTGGTCTTTCATAACAAAAAAACAGTCATAACGTATTGATAAATATAAACAAATAAACTGATCAAAAATTGATCAATTTGTAGGCTGGCGCGAATATCAAGGGTTCGGCAGCGTTGCCCCGCGATTTTCAACAGGGTTATCCACAGATTCCGTGGAAAAGGTCACAAGAGCTTAACGCGACAGACATTTAGCCGTCATATTTAAGGTGTAGGGCGATGCTGTGGAAAACTTCCGGTATACTCCGCATCGTTCTCGATCAGGGAGATTCTGTATGTATGGCATTATGCGCGAACTGTTGTTCCGGTTGCCACCGGAGACTGCTCATAGCCTGACGTTGTCGGGGCTCGATATGGCAGGAAAGGTCGGGCTGCTCCAGGCGCTCGTCAGCAAGCCGAAGCCGCTGCCAACCAAGGTGATGGGCCTGGAGTTTCCCAATCCCGTTGGGCTGGCTGCGGGCCTCGACAAGAATGCCGATCATCTGGATGCCCTGGGCGCATTGGGATTTGGGTTTATCGAGGTAGGCACTGTCACGCCTCTGGCCCAGCCTGGCAACCCGAAACCGAGAATGTTCCGGCTCCCTGATCACAGCGCGATTATTAACCGGATGGGTTTTAATAATCATGGTCTTGAACACCTGCTGGATCAGGTAGACAAGCGTCGCTACGCTGGCGTACTGGGTATCAATGTTGGCAAGAACAAGGCGACACCCAACGAGGAATCCGAGTCAGATTATCGCAAAGGCATCGCAGCGGTGTATTCCCGCGCTGACTACATCACGGTAAACGTATCATCCCCCAACACGCCAGGTCTGCGAGATCTTCAGTTTGGTGACTCTCTCAAGAGCCTGATGCACGCCATCAAGGATGAGCAGGCGCGTTGCGAGAAGGAGCATGGGCAGTATGTGCCATTGGCGGTGAAGATCGCCCCGGATATGGACGACGATGGGGTGCGTTTTGTGGCCAACGCCCTGAAAGCGTCGGGGTTGGACGGCGTCATAGCCACTAATACCACCATTAGCCGCGAAGCCGTTGCCGCCGGGCATCGGTATGCGGATGAGGCAGGGGGGCTCAGCGGCGCGCCGGTAAGAGCGTCTTCCACGCGGGTGATTCAGGCACTGTATGCGGAACTGGGAGAGTCGTTACCGATTATCGGGGTAGGCGGCATTACCGACGGTGACAGCGCGGCTGAGAAAATTCGTGCCGGCGCAAAGTTGGTGCAGATTTATACCGGTTTTATCTATCGAGGGCCGGCGCTGATCCGGGAGTCGGTCAACGCGATTCGGCGTTTGACTTGATGCGGTGGTGAGAACGGTGTGCCATGAGGTGCGCCAGGAAGCGAGGCCAGAAATAAAGTGGGCCCGCTTAGCGGGCCCGTGCGGGGAATGAACCCCGTGGCGTTTCATCGCATGGTACGGGTCGGGAGGACCCGTTTGGGTTGCTCTGGGTACTGCGCCAAATTGTGTGTTGTTGAAAGATCAGATTAAAGATTCGGGGTGCTGACAAACAACGTTATGCCGTTACGTTTGCCAGTCTGTGGATGCCGGATACGCCGGTCATGCCCTCCCATTGATCTGTGCGGCCTTCTCGCCACCCGTTAAGCCATTCCTGGCGAACTTCCGGCTGTTCCAACGGGCAACTGTCTTTTGCTTTACCGGACACACCGGCCAGGTAACCCCGTTTGAATGCACGAGCGTACATATCTCTTTTCTGTCTTTTCATGCCGTTCCTCACTGATGGATTAACAGAACAAGTGTGTACACATCTGCTGTGGCCGGGACTTGGAGAAACCCTTCCGGGGTAACCCACTATTGTCAGGTATGGCCAGAGCAGTCAGGATCCTGTTAACAGAGAGCCCTTTGTTGGCTCCCCGGAACGACGCGTCACCTACAAGGTAAGACTAAGCCAGCGCCCTTGTACACTATTTATTTCATCTATATGAAGCTTCTCTTATAGTTGTGTGACATAACAAACCCGTGAAAATCTGGGAAAATGCGCTAATCCCACGACCTTAGCCACCGTAGAAACGACTCAGGAGTCGAACGTGCCAGACCTTAACTTTTTCGTAACCTGCCCCAAGGGCCTGGAGTATTTGCTGGAGGACGAACTGCGTACCTTCGGCATGGATCCGGTCCGGAACGCACCGGCAGGTGTCTGGGCCAACGGCACCCTTGAAAGTGGCTATCGTGCCTGCCTGTGGTCGAGACTCGCAAACCGAGTCATCCTTCATCTGGCGGACGTGGATGCCACTTCTGGTGACCAGATGCTGGGTGGTGTGACGGACCTGGAATGGCAGCAGCATATTCCGATGAATGGCAGCTTTCGCGTCAACTTTGTGGGGCAGAACGAAGCCATTCGCAACACGCAATATGGTGCCCAGCGTGTGAAGGATGGCATTGTGGACCGTCTGCGTAGTGCCAGTGGTCAGCGGCCTTCCGTGGACGCCAAAAACCCGGATGTAACCGTGTCCGCACGCCTGAATCGCGGCAAGTTGTCGGTCGGTATCGACCTGAGCGGCGACAGCCTCCACAAGCGTGGTTACCGCACGGAAAAGGGGGCAGCACCACTGAAGGAAAACCTGGCGGCGGCTCTGCTGATGAGATGCGGTTGGCCGGAACTGGCGAAAGCCGGCGGTGATTTCATCGACCCTATGTGTGGCTCCGGCACACTGGTGATTGAGGCTGCCATGATGTCTCTGGATCTCGCGCCCGGCCGCAAGCGTGAACGTTTCGGTTTTGAGCGTTGGCTGGGCCACCAGCCGGAAATGTGGCTTTCATTGCGCCAGGAAGCCGAGAAGCGCGCCTATGTCGGTAAACAGGGCATTGAAGGGCGCGTCCCTGTCTTCCAGGGGTTTGATCAGGATCGCAGCGTGATACAAACCGCAGGGAACAACCTGCAACGTGCCGGCCTTGAGAGCATCGTGGTCGTCAAGCAACGGGCGGTTGATCAGTTCAGTCGCGAAGAAGCCTGGGCCGCAAAGGGCCTGGTGTTGGTCAACCCTCCCTATGGCGAACGCCTGAGCGAACGTAGGGAACTGGGTGGTCTTTATCGAAGCCTCGGCGAAGCCGTTAAGGAAGCATTACCGGGCTGGCGGCTGGGTGTATTCACCGGCGCGCCCGAGTACGGCAAATCCATAGGCCTTCGCAGCTACAAGCAGTATCGCCTCTACAACGGCAAATTGCCGGCGCAACTGCTGTTGTTCAATGTGGACGACACCAGCGCCATGACGCCACGGGAGCCCGATGTGCCGGGTGAAGTAACGCCTCGCATCGCCAACGAAGAGCGCGCGACCATGCTGCGCAATCGTCTGAAGAAAAACATGAAGACCGTTGGCCAGTGGGCCCGCAAACAGGGCATCGGCTGTTACCGACTTTACGATGCCGATATGCCGGAGTTTGCACTCGCCATTGATATCTACGAGGGGCGCGTTCATGTTCAGGAGTACGCCGCGCCCAAGTCAGTCGACGAGCGGTCAGCGCGGGAGCGGCTGGCGGAGGCCTTGGCGGTGATTCCTGACGCCATCGGTGTCGAAAGGGAAGACATGGTCTGCAAGCAACGCCAGCGTCAGACAGGCACCAGCCAGTATGAAAAGCAGGCGGCCAGCGGAGAGTTTTTCAACGTTCACGAACACGGTTGTGTGCTGAAGGTAAACCTCAAGGACTACCTGGATACCGGCCTGTTTCTGGACCATCGGCCAGTACGTCATTGGATTCAGCAGCACGCTGCGGGTAAGCGGTTCCTGAACCTGTTCTGTTATACCGGGGCGGCTACCGTGCATGCAGCGGTCGGAGGCGCGACCCGTTCACTGAGCCTGGATATGTCGAAAACCTACGTGAACTGGGCGCAGGAGAATCTTGCGCTTAACGGTGCGGATGCGTCCCATCACCGTGTGGAGCAGGCGGATTGCCTGGCGTGGCTCGCGGGCAAGCCAACTAACGATCAGCGTTTCGACCTGATCTTCATGGACCCGCCCACCTTCTCAAATTCTGCCCGCATGGCCGGCGTGCTGGATATCCAGAAAGATCATGGCAGGTTGATACGCCAGGCAATGCAGCGGCTGACCTCGGAAGGCCTGCTGATTTTCTCGACCAACTTCCGGCGCTTCAAGCTGGATGACAGCCTGGAAGAGGAGTTCGCCATTGAAGAAGTGACCCGCGACACCCTGGACCGGGATTTCCAGCGCAATGCGCGAATTCACCGGTGCTGGCAGGTCAGAACTCGTATTTAAACCCGGTTGAGAACTGGAAGGTGTTCGCGCCGGTTTCGGTGTCTTCAAACAGCCGGCCGCCTTCCAGAACGATGAACCCGTTCTCGATAACCTCGAAATCCAGGCCGAGCAACCAGCTCACGCTGAAGGAACTGTCCGGATATTCGTCCGCGATCGAGGCGTAGGGGGAGTCATCGTCGGGGTCGGCTTCCCGGGCCTTACCGAGCGGGGTGAGGGTGGCAACCCCTTGCACGTGGGAAAAGCCGAACTGGCCATAGGCGTTGGCGTATTCGGTGATCGGGTAGTGGCCGCCAATGTACCAACTGGCGAAGTATTCGATGTCCAGTTCCAGCTCGTTGTCGATTTCGGCGGTGGTTGTGCCGGCGCCAGCCCGGATTTCCACGTGAAAGTACTCGGAAATATGCGTTCCAAGCACCATGGACCCCGTGGTTGACCAGGCTGTTTCGAGGGTGTTCTGGCCAACAGACCGGTGGTTGAGGCCGGTGGCCAGAATACCGACGTAGGTCAGGCCTTCGCGGGGAGCTCTATCCTGTGCGCTGGCCGTCACCGGTATGAGCAAAGTGGCGGAAAGCGTGGCGGCCGTGAAGAGGTGTCGCAACAGCGTGTTCATTGTTATCGGGCTTCCTGGCGTTGTCGGATTCCGACAGATTCTGCCTTCTGTAACTGTTTGTTACGTCGACACAAGTCACAGTTCGCATTGCCAGCGACGTTGTAGGATGGGGCTCAGTCGAAGAAGCCTTCCTCGCGCGCAATCAACAACAGTGCATAGACCCCGTTTTCGGGCAATTGAGGTTCCAGGCCTTCGTCGGACAGCAGTTGCCTGCGTCGGTCGTCCAGCGCTTCACGGGGAAGGGATGTGACCAGTTCTTCCATGCCGGCGATTTCGAAGGGCGCGTCCATGCCGACGGCGGTGAAGATGAGGTCCACCAGGATTTCGTCCGGGTCCATGCCGTCAACATAGACGGTCTGGTCCGGCAGGTCCTGATGGAGTTCCTGGGCCAGCTCAATCAGCGGAACGCCCTGTTCTTCCAGGTAGAGCAGGTCGATATCGCCGAGGTCGGCGTCTTCCGGTACCCATTCGTCGGCCGGAGCGATGACGACGGTTTTCATCTGCCCGTCTTCCAGTGACCAGGCCATGGCCACGGGGAACAGAACGTCGTCGGTCTGGCAGTATTCGATATCGAGAAAACGCGGTGCGGGCAAGGTACACTCTCCGGGTAGCCGGGCTGCGCGGGCAGCTGTTTTGTACGGATATGACGTCGGGCGCCATCATGCCATACTTGCGCCGCCATTATCAGTTTATCAGGGACATCATGGAACACGCTGAATTTAACACCGATTTGCTCGAATTTCTGAACGCATCACCGACTCCCTGGCACGCCGTGGCCAGTATGAAGCATCGTCTTGATCAGGCGGGTTTCAAGGCTCTGGATGAAAAAGAGGACTGGGCACTGGAGGCGGGTCAGGGGTACTACGCCATCCGTAATGGTTCCTCCATCGTGGCGTTCCGCACCGGTCGTCGCGATGTCGCAGAGGCAGGTATTCGTATGGTGGGCGCTCACACAGACAGCCCCTGCCTGAAGGTGAAGCCAAACCCGGAATTGCGTCGCAAGGGGTTTTTCCAGTTGGGCGTGGAAGTATACGGCGGCGTGCTGCTGAATCCCTGGTTTGACCGTGACCTGTCCCTGGCGGGCCGGGTGACGTATGTGGATGAGTCCGGATCGGTAAAGGACACGTTGGTCGATTTTCGCAAGGCCGTGGCGTATATACCCAGCCTGGCCATTCACCTGGACCGGGAAGCCAACAGCAACCGCACCGTGAATCCGCAAACGGATCTGCCGCCGGTGCTGATGCAGGTGCCGGAAGACGACACCACTCGGTTTGTCGATCTTCTAACGGAACAGTTGACCATTGAGCAACCGGGTATCGGGGTTCGCAAGGTTCTTGGCTACGAGTTGGGTTTTTACGATGCCCAGCCGGCATCGATCGTGGGTCTGCGCGATGATTTTATTGCCTCGGCCAGACTGGACAACCTGCTGAGTTGCTACATCGGATTGCAGGCACTTGTTGAGTCGTCGGGCGATGAGCCAGCGCTACTGGTCTGTAACGACCATGAGGAAGTGGGCAGCATGTCGGCGGAAGGCGCGCAGGGGCCGTTCCTGTCCGCGGTTCTGGACCGCTGGTGCGGCAAGGGCCGGGCACGGGCGATCGCCCGCTCGATGATGATCTCGGCGGACAACGCGCACGGAATTCATCCCAACTATATGGACAGGCATGACGAGAACCATGGGCCTATCCTCAATCGGGGGCCGGTTATCAAGGTCAACCATAATCAGCGCTACGCGACCAACAGTCGCTCTGCTGCACTCTACCGCCACATCAGCGATGAACTGGATCTGCCATACCAAACCTTTGTGGTACGCAGTGACATGGGGTGTGGAAGCACGATTGGTCCGCTTACCGCTGGTAATCTTGGGGTGACAACGCTGGATATCGGTGTGCCACAGTTTGGAATGCACTCAATCCGGGAAATGGCGGGAACCAGAGATGGGGTGACGTTGTACCGGGTGCTGCGGGAGTTCATGCAGCGAGAGGAGGTGCTGTAAATGGCTCCCCGAGCTGGGCTCGAACCAGCGACAAACGGATTAACAGTCCGTTGCTCTACCAACTGAGCTATCGGGGAACAAAGTCGGAATGGCGCGCATGATAGGGGCTTTGCCCGTCGGCGTCAACCCCATGAATTGAAAGGTTAAATTTTGTACGACCACAATCTGTATTACAAGCCACCCCTGTGGTTGCGCAATGGCCACGTACAGTCTGTCTGGCCGACTCTGTTTCGCAAGGTGTCACTGACAGAGCCGGTCAGGGAATCGCTGCCAACGGAGGACGATGACGAGTTACATCTGGATTGGTATCGCCAGGGGAGCGATCGGTTGGCGGTGTTATCCCATGGCCTGGAAGGGCACAGCCAGCGTCCTTACATGCAGGGATTGGCGCGGGCGCTGTTGAACGACGGTTGGGATGTATTGGCCTGGAACTTTCGTTCGTGCGGCGGTGTGATGAACCACCAGCCCCGCTTTTACCACAGCGGCGCAACCGGCGACCTGGACAGGGTCGTGAAGCATGGACTTGCTCAGGGATATGGAAAGGTGATGCTCTCGGGTTTCAGCATGGGCGGTAACCTCACACTGCTATACCTGGGGCAGAAGTCAGAGCAGGTGGATAACCGTATCTGCGGCGCTATCACCTACTCCGTACCCTGTGACCTGGCTGGCAGTGCCGATACGCTGGCCCGGCCCAGTCGGCGTATCTACATGCAACGTTTTCTACGCGACCTTCACGTGAAGATGGCAGAGAAGTCGAAACGGTTCCCGGGGCTGATTGATGTTACCGGATTCGAGAAAATTCGCAGTTTCCATGAGTTTGATGACCGCTACACCGCCCCGTTACACGGTTTCCGCGATGCCAGGGACTATTGGGCCAACTGTTCAGCACTATGGACTCTCAAAGACATCCGCGTGCCGGCGCTGATGGTTAACGCTGCGGATGACCCGTTCCTGTCCCGGCAATGTTTTCCGGAATCTCGCGCACAACTGGGCGCGTACGTGCGGCTGGAGGCACCCCGCTGGGGCGGCCATGTCGGTTTTGTTGAGCACGTCCAGGATGGCTATTACTGGTCGGAGCGGCGGGCTGTGGCGCATGCCCGTACGCTGGTGGTTTAAGGCAGGGCTATTCCCTGAGCATGGGTTCCAGTACCGGCCAGATGTTATCGAGCAATTGACCCTGCGCTTCCGCCGTCGGATGAATGCTATCGCCTTGCATCATGCCCTCCTGGTCATAGATGCCTTCCAGGAAAAAGGGAAGTAGTTCGGTCTCGTATTCGTCGGCAAGTTCGGGGTAAATGTCTGCGAAGGCGCGGGTATATCGCTGACCGTAATTGGGCGGAATCTGCATGCCCACCAGCAGGGTTTCGGCGCCTGCCTCTTTTACCTGCTCAATCATCCTGGCCAGGTTCTGGCGGATAACGTTGGGTGGAAATCCCCGCAAGCCATCGTTACCACCGAGCTCGATGACAACAACGGCCGGTTCGTTCTTGTTCAGAAGATCCGGCAGGCGGCGCAGACCGCCATCGGTGGTTTCGCCGCTGATGCTGGCGTTCACTACCTGCCAGTGGTCCAGACCCTCGCCGTCGAGTCGTTCCTGAAGCAGCGCCACCCAGGATTCCCCGGTTTGCACGCCGTAGGCTGCGCTGAGGCTGTCTCCAACGATCATCAGTGTGCTCTGGCTGGCCTGAGCCTGCGCACCAACACTCATTAAAGCGAGAAAAACTATTGATCTCAGGCGTAAAAATACCGTATGCATAGAGGTCCTGTGTTCAATACAACCGTTGTGGAGAGCTCGTGAGCGACTTAAGTGATCACAAACCGGATAATGTTAGCCCCATGCTGAAAGTCAGTAATCTGACGCACAAGGTCAGCCTGGAGACAGATACGTTGACGATCTTGCAGGGGGTCAGTCTGGAAATCAACCGGGGTGAATCAGTCGCCATTGTCGGGCGCTCCGGCTCCGGCAAAACCACACTGTTGGGGCTGTTGGCCGGGCTGGATACTCCGTCTGATGGCATCGTTGAACTTGATGGCTCGGTGATCAGCAAGCTCAGTGAGGATGAACGTGCGAAACTCCGGTCCTGCCGGGTTGGCTTCGTGTTTCAGTCGTTCCAGTTATTGCCGGCCCTGACGGCGCTGGAAAACGTCATGTTGCCGCTGGAGCTGGGCGGTTTCGATTCTCCGAAAGCCAAAGCAAAGGAGTTGCTGGAACGAGTCGGACTGGGCGAACGGCTCTCACACACACCGAGGCAGCTTTCTGGTGGCGAACAGCAGCGGGTGGCCATTGCTCGCGCCTTTGCCTCCGAGCCGGCGATCCTGTTTGCCGACGAGCCTACGGGCAATCTCGACAACCGCACCGGCGCTGACGTATCCGACCTGTTGATGACATTGAATCGGGAGCAGGGCACAACACTGGTTATGGTGACCCACGATGAACGGCTCGCCGCTCGCTGTGGCCGACAATTCAATATCGAGGCCGGTGTATTGACCGAACCCTCGACGGCCCAGCAGCCGGAAGCGGTGAACTGATGGCGGCTTCAAAGAAACTCATGTCGGTCAAACGTGACTGGCGCGAACGGGATGTTCGTGTCGTGCTCTCGGCGCTGATCATAGCGGTTGCCACGGTAGCGACCATTGCTCTGTTTGCCAGCCAATTGCAGCGCACCCTGGTGTCGTCAGCCAGCTCTTTTCTTGCCGCGGATCGCCAACTGGAAGCGGAAAACGGCCGGCCGATTCCTGAGGGGTGGATGCAGGAAGCCGAGCAAAGAGGGCTGGAAACGGCTCGTATGGTCGAATTCTCCACCATGGTGTTCGGTGCCGGGAATTTCCAGCTGGTGTCGGTCAAGGCGGTGAACAACGAATACCCGCTACGGGGCGAGGTGGAGTACCAGGAGGGCGCGGAGGCGCCGAGGCAAACGGTTGCCCATGGCCCTGAACCAGGCGAGGTCTGGATCAACCCTCGTTTACTGCGGCTCCTGGAGCTTGAGATGGGGGACACCCTGGAGGTTGGTAATCAGGGGCTGACCATTTCCGGCCTGCTGGTGCGTGAGCCGGACGGCGGCTTCAATATGTCCGCCCTGGCTCCAAGGGTAATGATGCACGCAGATGACGTTGGCGCAACCGGTGTGATTCAGGAAGGCAGCCGGGTTGAATATGTGTACCTGTTTGCTGGTGAAGAAGCATTGCTCAACGATTACTACCGTTGGCTGCAACCGCAACTGGAGCCCAGCCACGAGTGGGAGGGTGTGCGTGATGGCGAGACCTTTTCCCGTTCGCTCGAACGGGCTGAGCGTTTTCTGTTGCTGGGTGGCAGCCTGGCGGTCATGTTGGCGGCGGTTGCCGTCGCGGTCGCTAGCCGCCAGTACGCCTTGTCGCAACGGGATACTGTGGCGTTGTTGAAAACCCTGGGCGTTCGCAGCCAGGGAATAGGTCGCCTGTACTTGCGTCGATTGGCTCTGTGGGGGGTTGTTGGTGCCGTTGGCGGCCTGTTGGTGGCCTTACCCCTGTATTGGCTGCTGTCCAGCGTGTTGGGGGATGTGCTGGAGCGGCAGATAGACTACCAGATTGATCCCAATGCGTTGGCACCGGCGCTGCTGACGGCGTTGGTGTCGCTGTTTGCCTTTGCGTATCCGCCCATCCGAAGGCTACGGAATGTGCCGGCGATGCGGGTGTTGCGAAGCCAGCCTGGCGAATCCGGCCGCGAAGCTATTCCCGACTTGGTGATTGCGGTCGTTGCAATCTTTGGCCTGGTATGGATGTACGCCAGGGAAGTGTCCCTGGTGCTGTCTCTGCTCGGCGGGCTTGCCTTGTTGCTCGGCACTCTGGGCCTGCTTGGGTGGTTGATGGTTACCACACTGCGTCGCATCAGTGGTGGTGGAAACGCTTGGCGGCTGGCATTGGTGGGGCTGTACCGGCATCGCCGAGCCAGCTTGTCGCAGATTGCGGTATTCGCCATGACGTTGATGCTTGCGGCCACACTGATCCTTGTCAGAACGTCCCTGCTGGACGACTGGCAATCGCAACTGCCTGAAGACACGCCCAACCACTTCCTGATCAACATCGCCCCGGAGGCGGTGGATGAGGTGGATGCATTCTGGGCGGAACATGGGCACCCGCTGGAGAAGTTGTATCCCATGGTCCGCGGCCGACTTACCGAGCTGAATGGGAAGCCGGTGAAAGAAGCTGTGACCAAAGATGAACGTGTCGGGGCCCTTAACCGCGAGTTAAACCTGACCTGGATGGAAGAACTGCCCGAGGACAACGGCATCGTCGCGGGCCAGTGGTTCACGAAAGGGCAGACCGACGGTGTCTCCATTGAAGCGGATCTGGCCGGAAAGCTCGGTGTAGAGGTAGGGGACGAGCTTGGGTTCACCATTGGCTCGGAGAAGATCACGGAAACCGTTACCAGCATCCGTACGGTCCAGTGGGACAGCATGAAACCCAATTTCTACATGGCGTTTCCCCCGGGAGGTGGGCTGGAAGATATGCCCGCCACATGGATTACGGCGTTCTATCTGCCAGCGGACCTGAAGTCCCAGCTCAACGATTTCTCACGCCGGTTTCCCACGGTTTCCGTGCTTGAAATCGACCACGTAATTGAGCGTATCCAGGAAATCGTACGGCAGGTTACCCAGGCCATCGAAGCGATATTGGCGTTGATCCTGGCAGCCGCCCTGGTGGTGATGGCGGCGGTGGTCAGTGCGACCATGCAGGATCGGCAACGGGAAGGAGCGCTGCTCAGGACTCTGGGTGGCCGACAGACGCTATTGGTAAGGAGTACCATGCTGGAGTTCGCGCTGCTGGGATTCTTTGCCGGTATTCTCGGCGTTGCGGCAGCAGAAGCCGCTGTCTGGGCGCTGCAGTTCCGCATGTTTGAAGGCGAGTTCCGTTGGCACTGGCAGACCATACTGCCTATCCCACTATTCAGTGCCCTGGTGTTGGCGCTGTTCGGTCGCTGGCAATTGAAGCCGGTACTGAGCGTATCGCCGATGCTCCTGCTCAGGCGACTTGAATAACAGAGGCGATTCGGGAGTTAACGGTAGTTGGAGAGAATTTCATCCAGTCTACCGTTCTCCTGGAGCGCTTGAAGTTCTCGGTTAAAGGCGTTGGCGAAAGGTGCCCAGTCCTTCCGAAGCATCAACCGGAAACCGTATTCGCTGAGTTTGGTGGACGTTGTTGTGAATTCTTTCTGGAGCCCTTCGTTTCGCAATATCCACTTGCCAACCAGGCGATCTGCGATCGCGGCGTCGAGATCCTCGCCATGAAGGACGTATCGGAACATGTCCCGGTCCTTGGAGACATCAAAACGTTTGATGTCTCCAGATTCAAAGAAAGGCTCCAATATGGGGTGATGGTAACCGAGGTGGGTAACCAGGGTTTTTGAAAGCAGGTCTTCAGGCACTTCAAACTGAAACGCTGAGTGTTTCGGGATAAACAGGACTTCCTCAACGTTAACCACCGGATCTGTGAAGACAAAATCCTCCGGGTTGTCAGTCCACTCCTTCGCTCGGGTAGTGCCGTCTATGTAGCCGTCCATCAGCATCTGGTCGACGCGTTTGCGGGGAACCTGTTCGGCGACAACGCGATAGTCCAACCGCTCCGCAATCAGGGCGACCACGTCCCACATGATGCCGGACTGTTTATCACCCTCTGTAATCAGGTAAGGAGGATAGCCATTCGGCGAGACGTTGAATCGGAATACGCGCTCGGCGTCCTGCGAAGACGCATCCTCGGTAGCGAGTGCAGTTGCACCGAACAGGGACGAAAACAGGAGTGTCAGGGACGTGATGGCGAGCGGGATAGGCCCGCCGGATGAGTCGTTGCGCATAGATGCGAGGCTCTGTTTCAAGAAGACATTCTAGCCCGGCTACATCCCTGCCAGCTACAGCAGAATTGTCACTGTTTCTACTGTCAATTTCAATGACATGATTGGAACGTTTTGCAGTACCTGGTGCCAGCCTTTATTTCCTGAAAAGCCTGAAACACCCGGCTGGAGCCGGGTGCATGGCGTTACCTGATCAGGCCCAGGCGCGCTTCAGAACTGCGCGAGCATCCTCGAGGCTGACCTCTTTTGGATTGAACATCATGGCGCCGTCGTCCATCGCCATTTCGGCAATGGTATCAAGTTGGTGCTCCTCAACGCTGCCGGTTTCTTTGAGCGTGCGGGGCAGTTTGCAGCGCTTGTGGAGTTCGTCACGCAGTTTGCGCAGGGCGGAAATGCTGGCTTCCCCGCGACGGCTGGCGGGAGTGGCGGAATAGACATCGGGACCCTCGAGATAGAGCAGCAGCTCGCCCAGCGGTGCCCGGATCGACTCGAGGTTGTACTCCAGTACGTAGGGCAGGTAAAGACTCATGCACAAGCCATGGGGCAGGTGGCAAATGGCACCGGTGGCGTGTCCGAGGGCATGAACCAGCCCCACCATGGAGTTTGAGAACGCAATTCCCGCCATGGTGGAGGCCTGCGCCAGCTCCAGCCGGCCATCGCTGTCCTTGGGGTTATCCATAACCTGCAGCAGCGAGGTGCTGATCTTTTTGATCGCTGCAGTGGCATAAGCATCGCTAAGGGGGTTCTTGGCCATGCACGTGAAGGCTTCCGTGGCATGGGTCATGGCGTCCATCGCGGTGGCAGCCGTGATGTGTGGAGGCAGTGTCAGTGTCATCCTGGGGTCGATCACGGCCGCGTTAGGCAGCAGGAATGACGAAGTGAATGGGAGTTTCACGGATTTGGTTGTATCGGTGATGACAGCTACCGACGTTACCTCCGAGCCCGTGCCGGCGGTGGTGGGAACCACCAGGAATGGCTTCAGCGGATGCTTGATTACCCCCGCGCCACTGTAGGCTGCAATGTCGTCACCGCCTTCTGACACCAGGATGTTCACGGCCTTGGCGGTATCGATGGCAGAGCCGCCACCCACCGCAATGATGGAATCACATTTCTCGTTGCGATAAATGCCGGCGATGTCCCTGACCACGTCGGTGGACGAATCCGGCGGCACGTCATCGTAAATGCTGATGATTTCCAACCCGCTTTCCTCGCAGGCCGCGACCACCGGGTCCAGAAGGCCCGCAGCCCTGACACCCTTGTCGGTCACGATCATTGGGCGCTTGGCGGCGAGGCCGGTAAGCTCGTAGGGAATATGCTCAAGGGCCGCTTTGCCGGCGATGACTTTGACCGGGCAGAAAAACTCGTAATATTGGTTCGTCATTATGCTCTCACCGTCTCGACAAAATGGGTTGCAACCTTGAGATAAATACGGGCTGCGCTGAGGAGCTTCTCAGGCAGGTGAAGGTTTGAGGGATATTCCTTTACCGCACGTTTCGCCACCAGCTTGGGCAGGATGAAGGTCTCAAGCCGATTGAGGACGCGAGTCATGCGAATGGCGTAACTGATATCGCCATCCACCAGCATTCGGTCGTTGGCGAATGCCACCGAGGTTTTCTCCTGGAACGAGAGCACCAGGAAGGCGTGAGCGATGTGCTTGAACTGGATGGACAGGTCCACCGGGCGTGGTGCAGAGTCCCCGTGGTAGTGAAAACGGCCATTCCCCGTGTGTTCAACAATGAGCCTTGATCCGTCTGGCATCACCATCATTTCAAACAGGAAGCCATCGGGCAGGGCACGGGCTTCCTTTTGCACCGCAGAGTCGATTTCACTGACAGCCTGGAGCGCGCGCCCCATCACCTGGAACATCAGCTCCACATAAAGCCGCCGGGCCTGGAACACCATTGGCTGGATACGTTTCGCAAGCATGGCAATCGTCCGATTGTTGTTTAAGTACATCGATTTTTAGAGTTATTGCTCTAAAAGTCAATGCGGACGATGACGTCAGTTCTGCGTCAGTTGGGCCAGCTTGCGTTTTGCCTCCTCTGCCACCTCACCGCCGGCTTCTGCTGCGGTGCTGTAATACTGGATGGCTTCCTGGCGTTTACCCTGCTTAACAGCAACATCACCCAGCCGCAGGTAGGCGATTGATGTCGGCACAACCTGATTGGCCTGGCTCAGGTGTTCGCGGGCTTTGTCATAATTGTTCAACTCCAGGGCGTTCAGGCCGCTGTGAAGCTGGTAAGTGAACATCTCCGGATACAACGACGTGGCCTTGTCGAAGTCCGCGGCGGCTTTATCAAGGTTCTCTTTGGCCCGGTAGATGCGACCACGGAGCGAGTAGAAAGCTGCTTCTTCCGGTTCTACCTTGATTGCCTCATTCACTTTGGCAAGCGCTTCGTCCAGCTTGTCGTTACTGGCCAGTTTCATGGCTTCGTCATAGGCATCGTAAGCAGGCTGGCGGCTGCGCAGGAAAGACAGTTTGTTCTCGTAGGTTTCTTCGCCCCGATAGCCGCCCGCGCCAATTTTATTGACCAGTTCCTGGTTTTCACGAACGCGTTTCTGTGACGGCGGGTGAGTGGCGAACATCCCTTCAATGAAGCTTGTGTCACGGCCCTCAGAGAGCCGTACAAAGACTTCCTGCAATTCCACGGCTGCCTGTGGGTCGTATCCGGCTGCTTTCATGTAACGAATGCCATAATGGTCAGATTCCAGCTCATCCCCCTGGCTGTATTGGGCGAGCGCGAGCTGTGCACCCATGGCCGCGCCGCCCATGATCAGGCCGGCCCATTCGTTATCAGACAGGGCAAAACCCAAACCCGCCACGCCTGCGCTGATCAACATGCCTTGCTGCATGCGTTGGACACTGTGGCGTGCGGCCGCGTGAACTATTTCATGGCCAAGAACCGACGCCAATTGGGCCTCATCCTCCAACTCCATCAACAGACCCCTGTTGATGGCGATCTTCCCCCCAGGAAGCGCCCAGGCATTGGGAACACTGCTGTTGAGAACCACAAACTCGTAGGGCAGGTCGGGACGGTCACTGACCTTTGCCAGCTTCTGGCCTACCTGACTGACGTACAGATTCAATTCCGGGTCGAGGTAGAACTGGCCACCCTGGGTTTGCTGCGTGGGCTTGTACTGCTCGCTGCCGATGGAAAGCTCCTGGCTCTCGGGAATTAGTGACAGCTGTTTTTCGCCGGTGACCGGGTTGACTGAGCACCCGGCAAGGAAGGCCACCACCACAAAAACGGTAAGATGTCGAAAGCCTGTGTGAACGTTCACGATAAACTCCTTGTTTGAATACCTGGGCAGACCCTCGTGAATACCCGCGGTCGCCGTTGCAGGGCATAGGGATGTTTATACCATATCCCTGTGAGCGGCTGTGATGCTACCCGTAAGGGCCTGTTGTATGGAGGCTTTGTCGGCTTTGCGGTATGATCAAAGACTCCAATTCCCGTTTTATACCGTATCCGGAACGACTTCATGAGCAACTACCTGGAACTCATTGCCCTGGTCTGGTTTTTGATCTGCTGGCTGGGCTATTCCGAGTACTCCAGACGCAAGGCCAATGATCGACCCTGCCTCTCCAACACCCTTGACCTTTACCGTGAAGACTGGATGCGCGTGATGCTCCGCCGGGATAACCGCATATCCGACGCCTCCGTGGTGGGTAACCTTGAGCGCAACGGTGCCTTTTTCGCGTCCAGTTGCCTGTTGATCCTGGCCGGTATCATCACGGCGCTGGGATACACCCAAGAGGTCATGGAAGTGTTCAGTACCATGCCGTTTGGCACCTTGCCCAGCCGGGAAATCTGGGAAATGCGAATGGTCGTGTTGATGGTGATCTTCATCTACGCTTTCTTCAAGTTCACCTGGTCCATGCGGATGTACAATTTTGTCTCCGTGCTGATTGGCAGCGCGCCGCTGACAACCGACACCAAGGCAAGTCCTGCTGCCCGGGAAGCCTTTGCAAAGAGCGCCGGAAGGGTTTGCAATCTTGCTGGCGATGCTTTCAACCTTGGGTTGCGCTCTTACTATTACGCCTTGGCAGTGGTTTCCTGGTTTATCCACCCATTGGTATTCATGGGTGCCTCTACCCTGATCGTCATCGTTCTGTACCGTCGGGAGTTCCGTTCTACCGCGCTGAGGGCGCTGCGAGCCGGCAAGGTGTTTGAAGAGCCGCTGCCAAAGTCGGATACCGAGAAAGAAGCTGGTAAAGAAACCCAAAACTGACCTGACGAGCCTAACATTATGAAAGACTCCATGAGGATGGACCGGGTCCGCCGGTTTATAGGAACCCTCAACCAGGGACGGGAACTGGGCCTGACAGTAACATCTGCAAAGGCGGGTCAATTGACGCTATGCCTTCCTTACAGTGACCGCATTATCGGCAACCCGGATACGGGCGTTATCCATGGTGGTGCCATCACAACGTTGATGGACACCACTTCCGGTTCCGTGATCATGTGCAGCCTGGATGACTTCGAGTTGTGCCCGACCCTGGACCTGAGGGTGGACTACATGCGACCGGCGGAACCACACAAGCCGGTCTACGCCCGCGCTGAAACCTATAAGGTTACCCGCAATATTATCTTTACCCGCTGTGAGGCCTATCAGGAGCCGGGGGAGACCATCGCTAACTGTGTCGGCACTTTCATGCGTATCGGTAAGGAAGCAACCCCGAAGTCGTTCCGCGACTTGATCACTGGAGGCGAAGAATGACCAATCCGGAAATCCTCCGCTATACCCAGGACACCGGGGATTTCTCTCGAATGTTGGAGAGTATCCCTTACGCCCGTTTCATCGGCCTCGAGTGCGACCGTTTCGGCGACGACCTGATTTTTCGCCTGCCCATGAAAGAGGAAAACCTGGGTAACCCGATACTGCCAGCTATCCATGGTGGGGTGATCGGCGGCTTCATGGAGTTGTCAGCGGTTATCTATCTGATGATGTCCCAGGAAGCTCTGAGAATGCCCCGCATCGTGGATTTTTCACTGGATTACCTTCGTGCTGGCCTGAACCGCGAGACGTTCGCTGAATGTCAGCTCACCCGCCAGGGCAACCGCGTAGCCAATGTGATGATCACCGCCTGGCAGAAGTCCCGCTCCCAGCCCATCGCGACCGCACGGGCGCATTTTCTGCTGGAAGACTGAATTCATCTTGTCGGGGTTGAAATACCCCTTCTGAACCCCATTTCCCATCTCAACATGCTTGGCTTTGGTGCAAGCAAGCAGGTGGGTATGGCTTTCCGAAACGCGCCTCAAGACGTCCCTGTGCGGCTCGGGCTCCGCCATCCATGGCTCCGCACGGTTTCGCAAAGCCATACCCACCTGCTCGCGCCGGCCTGGTTGCTTGAACGGAAACTATTCCACAGTTGGGTGGGGTGGCTGGGTAAACTTTTCCAAAACCCTGCGGAGCCATGGATGGCGGAGCGGAGCGTACATGGACGTATTCACAGCGTGTTTTGGAAAAGTTTACCCAGCCGCACCGCTCCTCCGAACCTACACAGCAGGAGATGAAACAAGCCATGACGGTTGAATCGCAAAAAGAGACCCTGGGTTTTCAGACCGAAGTTAAGCAACTGCTTAACCTGATGATCCACTCCCTGTACTCCAACAAGGAAATCTTCCTTCGTGAATTGATTTCCAACGCGTCGGATGCAGAAGACAAACTGCGTTTCGCTGCCTTGAAGGACGACAGCCTGTTCGAAAGCGATCCGGAGCTGAAAATCCGCCTGGACTTCGACGCAGAAAAGAACACCGTCACACTGACCGATAACGGTATCGGCATGAACCGGGACGATGTTATCCAGAACCTGGGCACCATCGCCAAGTCCGGCACTGCGGAGTTTCTCAAGCAGCTTTCCGGTGATGAGAAGAAGGACAGCAAGCTGATCGGTCAGTTTGGTGTCGGCTTCTATTCCTCATTCATCGTGGCCGATTCCGTGGAAGTGTTTACCCGCCGCGCCGGTGCACCGGTGGAAGAGGGCGTTCACTGGCAGTCTGCTGGCGATGGCCAATTCACCATTGAGAACGTGGACCGGACTGAACGCGGTACGCAGATCGTCCTGCACCTGAAGGATGACGCCAAAGAATTTGCCGACGGTTTCCGTCTGCGCAACCTGGTGAAGAAGTACTCCGACCACATTTCTTTCCCAGTGGTCATGAAGTCCGAATCCGAGGAAGAGGGCGAAAAGGGCGAATATGAAACCGTCAACGACGCCACCGCCCTGTGGACACTGTCCCGCAGTGAGATCAAGGACGAGGAGTACAAGGAGTTCTACAAGCACATTGCCCACGACTTTGAAGACCCGCTGACCTGGTCCCACAACAAGGTTGAAGGTAAGCTGGATTACACCAGCCTTCTGTATGTGCCTGGCCGTGCGCCGTTTGACCTGTATAACCGGGAAGCGCCCCGCGGCCTGAAGCTATACGTGCAGCGCGTGTTCATCATGGACGACGCAGAGCAGTTCCTGCCGCTGTACCTGCGCTTCACCAAGGGCGTGATTGATTCCAACGACCTGTCATTGAACGTCTCCCGCGAGATCCTTCAGAACGACAGCACGGTTGAAAGCATCCGCACAGCGGTGACCAAGCGAGTTCTGGATATGCTGTCCAAGCTGTCCAAGAAGGAGCCGGAGCAGTACCAGAAGTTCTGGAATGAATTCGGCACTGTGCTGAAGGAAGGCCCGGCAGAAGATTTCAGCAACCGCGAGAAAATCGGCGGCCTGCTGCGCTTTGCATCCACTCACACCGGTGAGCAGGCGCAGACCGTGTCTCTGGATGACTACATCGGCCGGATGAAGGAAGGCCAGAGCAAGATTTACTACATCACCGCCGACAACTTCATGGCCGCCAAGAGCAGTCCACACCTCGAAGTGTTCCGCAAGAAGGGTATTGAAGTACTGATCCTCTCTGACCGCATTGACGAGTGGATGATGGGGTACCTGAACGAGTACGACGGCAAACAGTTCCAGGACGTTGCCCGTGGTGATCTTGACCTTGGCGAAGTGGAAACCGAGGAAGACAAGAAGCACAAGGAAGAGGCTGCCGAGGAGCACAAGAACCTGCTGGAGCGCATCAAGACGGCACTGGAAGACCGGGTACAGGAAGTGCGGGTAACCAACCGCCTGACCGATTCACCGGCCTGCCTGGTGGTTGGTGACTTCGATATGGGTGCCCAGATGAAGAAAATCATGGAAGCCGCGGGCCAGAAAGTACCCGATAGCAAACCGATTTTCGAAATTAACGTGGAGCACCCGCTGGTTCAGCGCCTTGAAAATGAGCAAGGCGAGGATCGCTTCAAGGAACTGTCAGCGGTACTGCTGGACCAGGCCACATTGGCCAGTGGTGAACAGCTGCAGGATCCGGGCGCGTATGTAAGCCGCCTGAACCGTCTGCTGCTTGAGCTTGCCAACTAAGGCCGCCTGATGCAGCAGATTATCGTGGACGTCAATATCAGCCCTGATGAGTGGATCAAGCTCTATCAGGGTTCGGCGACGGACGTTCACACCACGGCCCGGGACGGGCGCTCCGTCCGCTTCCCGGCCCGTATTCTCTCCCGATTTTACCTTCGCGACGGTGTCCAGGGCAGTTTCCGTATCCTGTTTGACGACCAGGGCAAGTTCGTCAGCGTGGAGCGCCTGTAATTCCGGCCTACCAACGCCCCTGAAACTTCTCTACAATTCCCACCCGTTTATTCCTTGAACAATTCGTGGAGCCCTGATGCGAATAATCCTTGCCCCAATGGAAGGGCTGGTTGATGCACCTATTCGAGAGACACTGACAGCCGTTGGTGGCATCGACCGGTGCGTAACAGAATTTATTCGCGTGACGCAGGGCATGCTGCCGCCCCGTATTTTCTACAAGTACGCCCCGGAACTGCACAACGGATGCGAAACCCGGGTTGGCGTGCCGGTGGCTGTTCAGCTATTGGGCTCAGACCCCGTCCAGATGGGCCGGCATGGCGCCAAGGCGGTGGAGTTGGGCGCAACACAGGTTGATATCAATTTCGGTTGCCCCGCGAAGACTGTGAACAAACACAAGGGTGGTTGTGTGCTCATGCGAGAGCCCGAGTTGATGCAACAGATTACGGAGGCGGTTCGTGCTGCCGTGCCTGCCCATGTGCCGGTGACTGCGAAAATGCGTCTGGGCTACGATGACCGTTCGATGGGCGTTGCCTGTGGTCAGGCCCTGGAAGCGGCCGGCGCGTCTGAAATCGTGGTTCACGCCCGCAGCAAGGTGGACGGCTACAAACCGCCGGCCTATTGGGAAGACGTGGCGAGGGTCAGGGAAGCGGTCGATGCCCATGTGATCGCCAACGGCGAGATCTGGACCGTGGCGGATTACTGGCGTTGCCGAGAGGTCTCCGGCTGTGACGATGTGATGATTGGACGTGGGCTGATCGCCCGGCCAGATCTGGCACGGCGGATTCGTGCCAGCCAACTCAAGGAATCGGTGGCGGATATGACCTGGCCCGAGGTGGTCAGGCTGGTAGAAGGCTACGCCGTTGCGCTGCAGGAACGTCTTGAAGACAGGTTCGTGACCGGCCGTATCAAACAATGGCTGAACTATCTGCGTGGCGGCTACGCGGAGGCCCAGAGGTTATGGCCCGAAGCCAGAAGAATCCGTGATGTGGCACCCATGCTGGCCTGCCTGAAACAGCCTGTCCCGGTTACCGAAGCCGCATAGATCTATTCACTTTTACCACTCAGGAATCCCATTCTCCAACTACACTGCTATGGAGTGACGTGTCCATCGTATTGGCCATGGTACCGCCAAAAAGCGTGGGGAGGGAGAAATGAACAACGCCTGCAAGAGCCTGGTTGCTGCCTTTCTGGCAAGCGCCGTATCGTTGTCGGTTGCCGCCGAGTCCGTCAAGGTTACCCCGCTTGGGAGCCATGATGGCGAATTCTGCGCCATGGACCGGGCGCTTATTTTTGAAGACCCCAATGGCACCCGTATTCTCTATGACGCCGGTCGAACCGTCGCTGGTGCCGATGATCCGCGATTAGGCAACATTGATGTGGTGCTGGTATCCCACGTCCATGGCGACCATGTGGGAGATCGCCATATCCGCGATGTCAATCAGGGCAGCTGTGGTGGGCCGGAGGTTCCGGTGGTGGTGCTTCCCGAGTCCAATTCCGTGAACATTGCCGCCGCCAAAACGGCAAAGATCGTAACGGGGAGCGAAATGCCGGCCTTTTTTGCCAGCAAGCTCAAAAGCGTGGAGGGTAATCCAGAGGACTCCCTGTTGGTGAGGTTCGGGGCTGAACGGGTGGTGGGCGGTGTGGCCATCACGACCGTGCCCGCCGTGCACAGCAACGGCTTGTCGCCGAGTTTTCTCACCGGTCCGCTGGCGGAATACCTGAAAGCGGCGGGCGTTGGCGCCAGTGTCGGGCCGCCCACCGGCTACGTGCTCACGTTCACCAATGGCCTGGTGGTTTACCTGTCCGGCGATACCGGTATCACCGCTGAGCAGAAACTGGTTGTCAAAGACCACTATGGTGCCGGTCTCGTCGTTCTCAACATCGGTGACACCTACACCACGGGCCCGGAAGAGGCGGCCTACGTGGTGAATGACCTGATACAGCCAAACGCAGTGATTGCATCCCACGCCAATGAAGCCGCCACGCAGGAGGGCATAGTCCGGGACGGAACGCGCACCAGGCAGTTTATCAGCCTGTCCTCAGTGCCCGTTCACGTTCCCTTGAGCGGAAAAACCATGAGCTTTGATGGCTCCGCCAATTGCACCGATGGTTGTTGATAGGAAGGCTGGCCGTAGCGGTCAGCCCTCCATTTCCGACGAATACTGCCCCAGGGCGGCCAGGCTGTTCAGCTTGGCACGCTTAACCATTGCCGCCTGGGCGGCTTCGCGGTTGGAGGAAATACCCGCCCAGGCTTTCTGGGCCGGCTCCTGAAGTGCCCGCCCGTAGGAAAAACTGAGCGTCCAGGGCAGGGCCGGGCCACTGTTCATGGCGTTCAGGTTCAGGGTCGCTTCCGCCGGTGTCTGGCCACCGGACAGGAAGTTGATGCCGGGTACCGCTGCCGGCACCACACGCCGGAACACTCTCAAGGTGTGTTTTGCCACGTCCTCCGGGCTTGCCTTCTGGCCATTGGCGTTGCCGGGAGTGACCATGCTGGGTTTGAGAATCATAGTCTCAAGCTCAACGTGATGGCGCCGCAGAGCCTGAAATACCTCGTTGATAACGGCCTCATTCACATCCGCGCTACGCTCGATGCTATGGTCGCCATCAATCAGAACTTCCGGTTCCACGATGGGCACCACTCCGCAGGACTGGCAGATGGCGGCGTAGCGTGCCAGTACCTCCGCATTTGCCTCAATGGCGGCGCGGCTGGGGTTGGTATCGGTGATGTGGTAGACGTTCCGCCACTTGGCAAACCGCGCACCAAGTTGCTTGTAGTCTTCAAGCCGCTGGGCCAATCCATCCAGGCCCTCGGTAATCTCATCCCCGGGGGCATTAACCATCGGGCCCTTGCCCTTATCAACCTTAATGCCGGGCACAATGCCCTGTTTTGCAGCTATCGAAGGGAGGCTGGCGCCATCGTCCGCGTGCTGCCGCAGGGTTTCCTCGAACAGAATCACGCCACTGACATACTCTCCCAGCCCCGGCGCACCCAGAATCAGGTTGCGGTAGTGTCGTCGGTTTTCTTCGGTGGACTCTACACCAACCGCCTTGAACCGTTTGGCGATGGTTGGGTTGCTCTCGTCCGCCGCCAGAATGCCCTTACCTTCGCAGACCAGTTCACGGATGGTGCTTTCAAGCTGTTCCTGAGTGTTCATCCAAAACTCCCGTCGCTATGCCAGTGAACGTTTCAAACTTTAGTTTCTAACTATGAGTGTTCAGTATAGATCTTCAGCAACCAGATCACAGTTATCAACCGGTAACTCGCGGGAGATATTACGATAAACAAAAACTATTATATTGGTACGAAAAAACAACCTGCGTTAATAGTGAAAAATGGGAGTACATTGACTAGATTGGTAGCTGATTGGTTCCGTTTGTCAGTGCAACAATGATCAATGCAGCAACGATCAATGAAACAACGAAAGAGATGGTAGCAACCCAAGGAGAGAGTGATATGAGCGGAAACGAAGGTAAATGCCCGGTGATGCACGGGGCCCGCACAAAACTGCAGGATGAAGGCCCGGGTGTGCACGATTGGTGGCCGAACCAACTGAACCTCGGTATTTTGCACCAGCACAACCCCAAGTCGAACCCGTTGGGGGAAGACTTCAACTACGCGGAAGAATTCAAGAAACTTGATCTGCCTGCGGTCAAGAAAGACATAGAAACCGTACTGAAAGACTCACAGGACTGGTGGCCCGCCGATTATGGCCATTACGGTCCGTTCATGATCCGTATGGCATGGCACAGCGCCGGTACCTATCGAACCGGTGATGGTCGCGGTGGTGCCGGTACCGGCAACCAGCGTTTTGCGCCCATCAACAGCTGGCCTGATAACGGCAACCTGGACAAGGCCCGCCGCCTGCTATGGCCTGTCAAGCAGAAGTACGGCAACAAGCTGTCCTGGGCCGACTTGTTTGTACTTACCGGCAACGTGTCCCTCGAGTCCATGGGCTTCAAGACCTTTGGATTTGCTGGCGGTCGCGAGGACATTTTCCAGCCCGAGGAAGACATATACTGGGGTGCGGAAAGGGAATGGCTGGCCACCAGTGACAAGCCGAACAGCCGTTATTCCGGCGATCGCGATCTGGAGAATCCACTAGCTGCGGTACAGATGGGGTTGATCTACGTGAACCCGGAAGGCCCGGATGGCAATCCCGACCCGCTGGCATCGGCGCGTGATATTCGCGAAACCTTTGCTCGAATGGCGATGAATGACTATGAAACAGCGGCCCTGACGGCTGGCGGTCATACGTTTGGTAAGACCCACGGCGCTGGTGATCCCGACAAAGTCGGTCCAGAGCCGGAAGCAGCGCCAATAGAAGAGATGGGACTGGGCTGGAAGAGTAGCCATGGCAGCGGCAAGGGTCGTGATGCTATCACCAGTGGTCTCGAGGGCGCTTGGACACCCACCCCCACCAAGTGGGACATGAGCTATTTTGAGGTGCTATTTGGTTACGAATGGGAACTGACCAAAAGCCCGGCCGGTGCCCAGCAGTGGCAGCCAAAAGGATTAACCGAGAAGGACATGGCACCTGATCCGGAAGATCTGTCCAAGCGGGTTCCGATCATGATGTCCACCGCCGATATGGCGATGAAGCAGGACCCGGAGTACCGTAAGATTTGCGAACACTTCCATAAGAACCCGGAAGAGTTTGCAGATGCCTTCGCCCGTGCCTGGTTCAAGCTCACGCACCGCGATATGGGCCCGAAAGCCCGCTATCTTGGCCCGGAAGTGCCGGCCGAGGACCTGATCTGGCAGGATCCTGTGCCGGAGGTCGACCACGAACTGATCAATGGCCAGGACATTGCTGACCTTAAGAGCAAGATTCTGGGAGCCGGCCTGTCGGTATCCGAGCTGGTTTACACAGCGTGGTCTGCCGCGTCGACGTTCCGTGGCTCCGATCTGCGCGGTGGGGCCAACGGCGCCCGCATTCGCCTTGCTCCCCAGAAAGACTGGGAGGTGAACGAACCGCAGCAACTGGCGAAGGTGCTTCAGGCTCTCGAGGGCATCCAGAAGTCCTTTAACGATGCCCAGTCAGGCAACAAGAAGGTGTCCCTGGCTGACCTTATCGTGCTCGGCGGTAACGCCGCCGTTGAGAAGGCTGCCAAGGATGCGGGCCAAAGCATTGACGTGCCGTTCTCACCCGGACGCACCGATGCCACCGATGACCAGACGGACGTTGAAGCCTTTGACTGGCTCAAGCCCGAAGCGGACGGCTTCCGCAACTATCGCCGCGCGGCGTTCACCGTTTCCGACGAGGAAATGTTGATCGACAAGGCTCAGTTGCTGAATCTGAGCGCTCCGCAGATGGCGGTTTTGGTGGGCGGCCTGCGTGTACTGGGTGCGAACTACAAGCAGTCCAAACACGGCGTGCTGACCAACTCGCCAGGCAAGCTCACGAACGATTTCTTCGTGAACCTGACCGACCTCAACACCGAGTGGAAGCCTACGTCGGCTGATGCAGACGTGTTTGAAGGCCGGGACCGCAAGTCTGGTGATGTTAAGTGGACAGGCACCCGGGTGGACCTGATCTTTGGCTCGAATTCCCAGCTTCGTGCAATTTCGGAGGTGTACGCCCAGGGTGACGCCAAGGAGAAGTTTGTGAAGGACTTCGTGGCGGCCTGGAACAAAGTGATGAACGCTGATCGTTTCGATCTGTCGTAAGTGTTGTAACTTGCCGACGGATGCAGGGGAGGGATCCTGTGCATCTGTTGGTTTTGTTGTGTAGGTTGACAAGTCGGCAACGTTCAGGAGGACCGTTTGATTACCTACACATTATTAGCGATAGCACTGGTGCTTTTCACCGTCACCGTACTCGGAAGGGTGCGGCTTCACGACTGGTGGGTACGTGCCTGTGAGTTTCCCCGTGTTCAGATAGCCACGCTTGTTGCCGTGACTGCGGCGGCAGCTTTGGTGTTCGGGGACGGTGAATTACGGTTATGGGTGATCGCACTCTGTGGGCTCGTACTGGTGTTGCAGTTGTACCGAATCCTGCCCTGGACGCGGTTTTGGCCCCTGCAGGTTCAGGTTGCCGAGCCGGGAAATGCGGATCGCTGCGTTACGTTAATGGTTGCGAATGTACTAACCCCCAATCGCAACAGCGAAGGCCTGCTTCAACAGGTACGGGATTGGCAGCCGGATATGTTGCTGACTCTTGAATCAGACCAATGGTGGGGTGAGCAACTGGATGCCGAGTTGGGAGACAGGCATACGGTCATTCGTATACCGCAGGACAACCTTTACGGGATGCATCTATACTCCCGCCTGCCTCTGGAAGAGGCAGAGGTAAAGTACCTTATCCAGGATGATATCCCTTCCATCCATGGCTGGTTGAAGTTGCCCAGTGGTGACAGGGTACGCTTTCATGCTCTTCATCCACGTCCGCCTGCGCCGAGTGAAAGCGAGGAATCCATCTGGCGGGACGCTGAACTGCTACTGGTAGGGCGGGAGGTTGACAAGGATGGTTACCCCGCCATCGTTGCCGGTGACCTGAACGATGTTGCCTGGTCCAGAACCACCCGCTTATTTTGTCGTATCAGCGGTATGCTGGACCCGAGGCGTGGCCGGGGCACGTTTAATACCTTCCATGCGGAGCGTTGGTATCTCCGCTGGCCTCTGGATCATGTATTCACCACGGAGCATTTTACCCTCAAACAGCTCCGTCGCCTGGAGGCTTTCGGATCAGATCACTTCCCCATACTGACAACCCTGTGTTTTCGTCCCTCACGTAAGGATGAGCACGACGTTCCCGAAGCCGACGGAGAAGAGGTTCAGGAAGCCAGGGAAAACATCCGTGAAGGGAAAGTCAGAGAGCAGGACGATAACTGATCGGCCGCGGATGTGGCGGCCGATAAAGTGGCGCGACGCTAGAGCCCCTGCGCTCCACGTCTGAGCCAGTCGTGCACGAACGCCAGCTTGTGGCGCGCAAAATCCGACAGAACAAAGGGATACAGGTCCGACAGGCCCATCGACCGGTTTACGTGGTTCACGCCCATGGCGATGGACGCGGCGATATGGATCAGTCGCTGGGCATCGGGTTCCGAATAGGGATCCCAGTTCCGGTCTGGCACCTCCGGAGAGGTTAAGCCGGAGGCCACAAAACTGTCGGTCAGATCCGTCAGGTGAAGCAGGTGCGCGGCCGTCTCGGCCCAGTCTTCGTGGGGATGAGCTGAGGCATAGCTGGTAAGGTAGTACAGCTTCCAGTCCTGGGGCGGACCATTTTCGTAGTGATGCTGAAGCGCTCCGGGATAGCTGATACGTTCGTCGCCAAACATCGCCCGGAACGCATCCAGGAAGTCCTCACGCAGACTCAGGCGCCACCACAGCATGTGGGCAATCTCATGTCGCATGTGGCCAATCATCGTTCTGTAGGGCTCTTCCAGCGCCTCCCTGCGGGTGGTGCGTAGTACCGGGTCTGCCTCCGCCACGCTGATGGTGACAACGCCCTGGGCGTGGCCCATTGGTACGGGAGTGGGGCCCTCTGCAAGCATATGGAACACCGGCCGAGCGCCAGGGTCTTCCGGGCGAAACCAATGCCAGCGCCCAAGATTGTCGATCACCCAGCGTTTGGCGGCCTCGGTTTGCGCCCAGTTGGGGATGGCGTTGGCGATGGACGGGTCTGGTGCCAGGGCCGTCATGGCACAGGCACGGCAGAAGGCACCTTGCTCTGGTGCAATCCAGTTGCAGCCAATCACATCCCTGTTAGCGCAAAAGGGCGGCATCGGCAAAAAAGCTCGTGCCTGGGGGTCGTAGGCCACCGGGGTACCATCAGCCGTGGCAAGATTGTCAAACCAGAGAGAGCCGGAACCGACGGGGTTGGCGAAAACGCGCATAAAGAAAGATTTCCTGCGGAATGGACCTCGAGTATAGGAATTGATCGCGCCGAATGTCCAACGCCGAATTGAGAGTCTTGTCAGTTACTTCACATGTGCAGTATATTTGATTCACATGTGAAATAACTGGCTGACAAATGGACAAACGTTTTTTCTATCTGCTCAACAAGGCCCGCCATCGGGTATACAAACACGCTGACCAGCGCAACGAAGACGCGCTGGGAATTTCGGTAACCCAGGTGGGGGCGCTGTTGCTCGTTGCCGGCGACGAAGGATGTCTGTTGAAAGATCTCGCCCACAGCCTTCATTTGAACAGTTCCGCGTTGACGGGGCTGGCTGGGCGGATGGAGAGCAAGGGCCTGTTGGAGAGGCGAACCTGCGACAGGGATGGCCGCGCATCCCGTTTGTATCTCACCGATGTCGGGCGCGAGAAGATCGAGAGCGCCAAACCGCTTATCACGGAATTGAACAACCGCATGACCGACGGTTTTAGTGATGAAGAAGTGACCGTCATCCTCAAGTTCCTCAACTATCTCGCCAACGATTTCTGACGTCCGTAAAGGTTGTTAGACAAGTTACCAGGAGAATCATTATGAGTGCCAGGGAGTCTTCATTACCCCCAACGAGTAGACAGGATGTGCCAGTCACGACACCGGGCGGTCATCGAATCCACCTCCGGGTATTTCCTGCGGATCAGTCCAGTTCGGTCGTCATCGTCGCTGGCGCCATGGGGGTAGGGCAGCATTGCTATGAGAAATTCGCGCGTTACCTGAGCCGCCAGGGCTTTACCGCCATAACCTTCGACTATTCCGGTATGGGCGCCTCCCTGCAAGGCCATCTGCGGGACTGCCCGGTCAACGTGACGGAGTGGGGGAGCGAGGATTGCCGGGCGGTTATAGACTTCGCCCGGCAGCATTATCCAGGGCAGCGCCTTCAATGGATTGGTCACAGCGTTGGTGGGCAGTTGCTGGGCATGACACCCAATGTAAACGAGCTGGATCACGCGGTCACCGTTGCCTGTGGCAGCGGTTATTGGCGTGAGAACTCACCGCCTACCAAACGCATTGCCTGGTTTCTGTGGTATTTCATGGCGCCTGTCAGCGTGCGGATGTTTGGCTATTTCCCCGGTAAGCGCCTGAACATCGTGGGTAACCTACCACCCAATGTGATACGCCAGTGGCGGCAATGGTGCCTCAACCCGGAATACGCGGTGGGTAAAGAAGGCCAGGCATTACGGGAACAGTTCGCTGCGGTGCAGGTGCCGATATCGGCCGTGGCTTTTACCGACGACGAGATGATGTCCCGACGTAACGTCGATTCGCTGCACAGTTTCTACACTCAGGCGGCTGTCACCATGCACCGGATTGATCCGAAGGATGTTGGCGAAAGCCGCATTGGCCACCTTGGCTGGTTTCGTGAGCAATACCAGACGTCGATCTGGCAAAACACGCTGTTGCCCCTGCTTCGCTAGTCGACGTGTATTTTCGGCCTCGCTCGCGGACACGGACGTTTTAGTGCATTGATTTACGCGCCCGCCAGAAGCGAGCAATGGCGGGTTTAACGCTTACGCCATGAATAAGGATCGACAAGGCAACCACCACCAGGGTCAGGTGAATCAACTCCAGGGCGATGTCTTCTGGCAGTCCATGTTGGATGGCGTACATCAGATAGTAGAGAGAACCAATGCCCCGCACACCGAACCAACCCGCGAGATTTCGCAACCTGATTGGCGCCTTGCTGCCGAGCAGGCCGAGGTGAACACTGATGGGGCGGGCGACGAAGAACAGAAAGGCGGCGAAACCAACCGCGCGCCAGCTCCATGAATCCCAGAACAGGGAGCCGCCAATCAGCAGAACCAGAACGATTTCGGCCAGCCTCTCCAGATGTTCGTTGAATATCAGGGAGCTTTGATGCACATGGGCGATGGCTTTCGGTGCCTCGCCCGGATAGCTTTCTCCGGATGTTGTATCCGAGTAGGACTGTTTAAGGCCGGCCAGCTTCAGCTCGGTATGCCGCAATGCCACTGCCGCGCTGAACACCGCCAGAAATCCCCAGGCATTGACCAGAAGACTGACGCCATAGGCAAACGCAATCAGGCCCAGCCCAAGGAAGCTTTCGAGAAACTCGGACTGGGTGAACGTGGAGCGCAGTTTCTGAACCAGCCAACCGACCAGGCAGCCGGCCACAATACCGATGACGATTCCCGCGCCGCTGGCCCATACAACGTCAACCGCGAACCAACGCCACCCGACATCGCCCAGATCATGCAAACCTAACAGTCCGAGCCCCAGCATCACGAAAGGAAAGGCGCTACCGTCGTTCATTCCCGCTTCGCTGGTTAATGCAAACCGCAGCCGGTCAGGATCATCGGCATGTCGAACCTGTACTTCGGTGGCAAGTACCGGATCGGTGGGGGCCACCACCGCACCAAGCAGTACGGCGGCACCAAGGGGTAGGGCGAGCCAGAAGTATCCGAACAGCGACACAATACCCACGGTTAGCGACATCGACACGACCGCCAGTCTCAGGGGGTAGCGCCAGCGCCTGAAGGTCACCGGAGCGGGCATTTTCACGCCAGCGCAATACAGCGAAATCAACACGGCGATTTCTGTGAGCAGTTCCAGCAGTGCCGATTCTTCAAGTGGGTTGAAATGAAACAGGCCAAAGCCCATCGGGCCAACGATAAAACCGACCAGCAGGTACACAATGGCTGACGTGGCAGGCCCGTTTTTAATGTAGGACGAAGTAAAGCCTACTAACAGAAGGAGTGCGCCCAGTAATAGAAACCAGGTAGCGGTCGTCATAGGCGGCTCAGAAATACATTGGTGAGTGATAGCGCTGCATTAATCTGGACGAATAACGCAGCACTCCCGATCTGAATTCTGCCAGCGAAACCTGGCGGGTTTCCTATACGGTTCAGTAATCACAAGTGGATACCAGCCGCCTCAAGGTGGTCGCGGTAAAATGCCTGTTCCATCTTCGGTGCGACTTTGTGCATGGTGGCCGTGGCGGGCCAGTTACCCCTGTCCTAGCGATTGTAGACACGTTGAGATTAACAAATACATCCGTAGCTGTATTGGATAGTTGAACATCTCAGATATTCGGGGCAATGTGGATATTCCGGAACAGACGCATAGGAGCGGTGCCGTGAGTAATGTACTGGAGTCTGCAGAACAGGTTTGTGATGCCATAACTGCACCCTGCAGCGCGATTGAAACCATACTGAGCCCCCGTATAACAGACCTGGGGGGATTCTCCGTGCGTCGCCTGTTGCCAACCGCAAAACGGAAAATGGTTGGCCCCTGGATTTTCTTTGACGAAATGGGGCCGGCGGATTTTGCAGCGGGGCAGGGTATCAACGTTCGCCCCCATCCACACATCGGTATTGCGACGGTGACCTACCTGTTCGAGGGTGAGATTTTGCATCGGGACTCTGTCGGTAGCCTGCAGCCGATCCGCCCGGGTGATATCAACCTGATGGTGGCTGGCCGTGGCATCACCCATTCTGAACGCGAACGCGCTGCGATCACGGTGGAAGATCACCGGCTTCACGGTCTTCAGCTCTGGCTGGCACTGCCGGAAGAGCACGAAGAAACCGACCCTGCGTTCCACCATTATCCAAGCGATGATATTCCCTCGTTAGACGTTCACGGTGTGCCTGTGCGAGTGATGATCGGCAATGCCTACGGGGTAGCGTCACCGGTACGCCGGTTCAGTGACACCCTCTACCTGGAAGCCACTCTCACGGCGGGCCAGAGCCTGGAATTGCCCGATGTGCAGGAACGTGCCGTTTACGTTGCCCAGGGTGCCCTGACCGCCCACGGCGTGGAACTTCCAACTCACAGCATGACGGTGTTTTCGCAGCAACCTGGCGCATCGGTGACCGCCAGTGAAGACACTCGTATTGCCGTTATCGGCGGAGAACCGGTAGGCCGCCGGTTTATCGAGTGGAACTTTGTATCGTCCCGGAAAGAACGAATCGAACAGGCCAAGGACGATTGGCGGGCAGGGCGGTTTGATAAGGTAGTTGGGGACGAGGCGGAATTTATTCCGTACTAGAGAACCGCAATTCTGTTCAATACCCGCTTCGGCGTTCAGGGCAAACTCCGCTCATAACCTGAACGGAGAATACCATCCATGAGCCTTTCCCTGATTCTGCCCATGTCCGCGTTTGCGTTGGCGGCGTCCATTTCCCCAGGGCCGGTCAACCTTGTTTGTCTGAGCAGTGGCACCCGCTATCCGGTTTCCCGGGGGCTGATCTTCGTAACCGGGGCAACCCTGGGCTTCATCGCACTGTTCGTTGCCGTGGGGCTAGTGTTCCGTGCGGTTAATTCGCTGACTGATATCGGTTACAATGTAAGCCTATCGATCAACAAGAATAGGTTTCCACTGTGCCCAAACCTGCAGCGCCCTTTAACCTGACGGTACACGATCAACTGGAGCTCGAAGG
>NZ_JBSXOB010000066.1:0-35125 GCF_056857915.1 Marinobacter sp. B-12
TATGGGTTTTTATTCTTTGAAAGGTATACAAAGAGATTGACAGCAAGGGCAGGAAAACCGATAATAATCACATGGTCAGCGGGGTGCTGGCCTCCGGGTTCGCCGCCGGTTATCGAGGCGAGTTAGGAGATTCCCACCATGGCAAAGCGCGACCTCTATCAAGAAATCACTTCAGAATTTTTGGCAGCCCTGAAAGAAGGTGTTAAGCCCTGGGTTTGTCCATGGACATCAAACGGATCTTTTGCGATGCCGGTAAACGGTACGACTGGCAAGCCGTACAACGGTATGAACGTTCTTCTGTTAGCCATGCGCGCACGCGCTGAAGGCTACCGATCAAACCAGTGGATGACCTTCCAGCAGGGCAAGCAGCAAGGCGCTTTTGTCCGTAAAGGTGAGAAGGGCACAACCTGTATTTTCTTTAAGCCGATGGAGAAAGAGAACAGCGACACCGGCGAGAAAGAATCCTATGCCGTGATGAAGGCTTTCACGGTATTCAATCGCGAACAGTTTGAAGGCTTTGAAACACCTGAGGTTGAGCCGACCTGGGCTCCCATCGAAGATGCAGAAGCGATCTGTGAGGCGTTTCCGATCGAGACTCGCCATGGTGGCGATCAGGCCTGCTATATCCCAAGCCTCGACATCATTAGAATGCCAACCCGTGAACAGTTCGCTAAGGGCGAGGATTACTATTGCACGCGCCTGCATGAAATGGTTCACGCGACTGGTCACAAAAGCCGCCTGAATCGGGAATTGGTCGGTAAGTTTGGCTCTGACGCGTACGCCTTTGAGGAGCTGGTCGCCGAGTTGGGTAGCTGGATGATGTGCAGCAGGATTGGTCTACAGGGTGATTTGCAGCACAAGAGCTATCTGGCGCACTGGATCCGAATCCTGGACTTTGACAAGAAAGCCCTTTTCAAAGCGGCCACGTTGGCACAGAAGGCACACGATTTGTGTTTTGAGTACCTGGCAGCCCATGAAAGCGAAAGGGAGGACCAAGCCGCCTGAGAGGGCAAACAATGAAGGGCCGCGAGGCCCTTTTTTTGTGTCTGGATTTTGAGCTGGGCGTGGCCACCTGGACGGCGGCCACGCCGATCAAAGCGTTTCCGTCGATTGCTCAGTGTTAGAGGATCCGAACGCGTTGTTCGACTCTTTCTCCACCGTCTTCTTTAACCTGGTTAATTCCTTCTCACCTTTGTCGACAGCTTCCTCAATGGCGTCTCTGATCAAAACAGAAAGATCAAACGATAGTTCGTCGTCAATTTCCTGGATCTGATCGCGTAGCTTATCGGCTCGGAGTTTGAGCGAGCGTGGCACCTTGGCTGAGACGGTTACCGTATCCTCGCGTGACTTAATAAATACTGACTGCTTTGCCATTTCGAACTCTCCTGGTCTACCTGTGGTTTACCGTTGGTTTACTGATAAAGA
Source organism: Marinobacter sp. B-12 (assembly GCF_056857915.1). Taxonomy (NCBI): domain Bacteria; kingdom Pseudomonadati; phylum Pseudomonadota; class Gammaproteobacteria; order Pseudomonadales; family Marinobacteraceae; genus Marinobacter; species Marinobacter sp. B-12. The sequence continues at coordinate 1,426 of NZ_JBSXOB010000066.1, forward strand.
TCCCGGTGCCTAAAACACCAGGATGGAGCAGGGGATTGGACCTCAGCGACGCGGTCGCCTTGGTTTCGTCACACCCTACGCAGCTGACGCTGCTTTACTCTATCCCTTGTGGCACAAGGGCTAGAGCGCATACGCCCTGTGGGCGATGCGGTATGCGCCTCCGAGTACGGGCCCTGATTTCAGTAGTGCTGGCGCGCATACGCTCTTTATACTAGTATATGAATAAATATAAAGCTATAAGGAGCCATAGCCGTGAGAGCTGTTTCAATTCGGGTGTCGGAAGAAACGATCGCATTCGTTAAACAGGAAACGAAAAAACGAGGGATCGCCACTGAGGCGGAAATGTGGCGCATCTTGATTGAGCGGGGTGTCGCTGCCAGCGAGGGTACCCAGGCGCAGATCGACGCGCTTATAAAGATTGGGGTCCAATCCCTATGTCTTACACAGAGGTTCGCGGGTGCTCAAAACGAAAGCTTGATTGCTGAGGCGCGAGAGGATGCTCGCTCAATGCTTGATCGGATGGGGATGATCTAGATGAGTATTTTCAGGGGCTCCAACATCGGTAACTTCACGCGCGGTGGTCAGACAACCATCCATTACTTGCGCATGATCTGGCAGGTTGTCGTCCAATTCTCCAGGCTCTGTTTGATCTTATTTGTACTGGCGATTGCGACGACCTATTGGGTCAAAACGACGCCCCTTGAGCGCTCATTGGCAGTCGGTTACATCGAAGCCTATGTGAAATATGAAGGGCTGAAGATTGACGATGCGACCGTATCTGTTACCTACCCCGACGGTCGTAGCCGGACTATTCCGGCGGTGGGTTTCCTGCGGAACCAGGAAATTCATCGAGTGCTAGATCGAAGCACACATGCTCTGGCCTTTGGCGTGGTGTTTGGGTTTCTGGCATTGGCGGTTTTTGGTTTTGTGGCCTGGCGATTCCTCAATAGCACTGGTGAGGACTTTGCCAACGAGGAATTTGTTCGTGGCGGGAAGCTAGTCGATTCAAAGGAGCTGACAAAAGCGATAAAGCGCACGACGAAAACAGGCGGAATGACCGTCGCGAATATACCGATCCCCAAGGATTCAGAGCCGGCTCACTTTTTGATTGTGGGTGCGCCAGGGACAGGCAAATCTGTCACCTATAAAGAAATGGCGGAGGTTATTCGGAAACGGGGTGAGCGTGCGATTTTCTACGACCCATCCGGCGAAATGGTCGAGAACTTCTATCGCGAAGGGCATGACGTGATCTTGAGTCCGTTTGACGCCAGGGGGCGTGCTTGGGACATCTGGACCGAGTGTAAAGAGGATTATGAGTTTGATCAGCTGGCGACCTCGTTCATTCCTGATCAGAAGTCTAACGATCCTTTCTGGGCTACCGCCGCGCGGATTGTTTTTGCAGCTATGGCTCGAAAGCTGGCAACCCATCCCCAGCGATCAAATAAGTTGCTAGTGGACAAAATCCTGAATGCCGATATGGAGGAAATTATCGGCTTTTTGAAAGGCACAGAAGGCGCGTCAATTCTGTCTGAAGGTGCTGAGAAAATGGCGTCATCCGTTCGAGCGGTTATGGCCACTTACATCAGACCGCTGAAGTACCTCCAGGATAATGGGCCGACGTTTTCTATCAAGGAATGGGTGCGCAACGACGATGGTGATCAGTGGGTCTTTATCACTCGAAAAGACGACCAAAAGGACGTTGTTAAGCCGCTAATAACCGCGTGGTTGGATACTGCATCATCTGCGATTTTGAGTATGGAACCATGCAGGGACCGGAGGATCTGGTTGCTGATCGATGAGCTGCCAAGCTTGAACAGGCTTCCCACGATTACGGACACACTGGCGCAGTCCAGGAAGTTCGGTGGATGCGGGGTATTGGGAGTCCAGAGCTACCCCCAATTGGTGTCGATCTATGGTCGCGACGAAGCCGACACACTGGCCGGCATGTGTTCGACCTGGGCTGTATTTCGGTTCAACGAAGAGCGATCGGCCAAGTGGGCCAGTCTTGGTTTAGGAAGCATCGAACAATTGGAGACTAATGAAGGCATTTCTTACGGCGTAAATGACATTCGTGATGGTGTTTCGTTGAATCGTCAGCGTCATGTTCGTCCCATTGTTCTGCCCACTGAGATCCAGTTTTTGCCAGATCTGGTGGGCTATTTAAAGCTTGGGCGTTCGTTCCCGGTGGCACAGTTCAAACTTAAGCGAAAGCCGCTGAAGAAAATTGCCGAGGGCTTCATCCACCGCGATTTGAAGGGTGATCTGCTTGAAGCGGTCGAAGCCGCTCCGGAGGCGAAGGATGGGAATTCAGAGGCGACTGCACCTGTTGAGTCGAAGAAAAATGATTACGTCGACGGAGCGCTGTTCTGATGTTGTCGATTAAGGCGCTCGGGAGCGCGAAACAGGCTGGTTCCTATTACAAGGATGCGGATTACTACGGCAAAAATGAAAACGGCGAGAAAGAGGTAATTCCCAGCGAATGGGTAGGTAAGGGTGCCGCCTTAATGGGCCTGGAAGGGCCGGTGGACATTAAGGTATTTCAGCAAGCATTGGAGGGCCGGTTGCCAACTGGAGACACGCTGGGGCGGTCGGACGGGAAAGGTGGCTTGGAACATAAACCAGGTTGGGATTTTACGTTTTCAGCTCCTAAATCCGTTTCGATTATGGCGCTGATGGGAGGTGATGAGCGCCTGATGGCCGCTCATAAAGAAGCGGTCAAATCGGCTGTCGGTTACATAGAAGATAGGCTGGTTGGAGCCCGGAATACCTCAGAAGGGGTTTCGCAGTTTGTACGCACTGAAAACCTCGCTGCGGCGACATTTACGCACACGACCAGTAGGGCGCTGGATCCTCAATTGCATACGCATAGCGTGATACTGAACGCTACGCTGAGGAATGATGGTCAGTGGCGATCCATCGAAAGCAGGAAAATGTACGATCCGAATGTGGCTGCAGGACAGGTGTACCGATCTGAACTTGCCATGAAAGCCCAGGAGCTCGGTTACACAATTGAGCGCGGCAAGAACGGCACATTTGAGCTTCAAGAGGTGTCTCAGGAGCTTCGAGATCTTTATTCCAAGCGGCGAAAGGATATTGAGGCGGCCGCAAAGGAAAGGGGTCTGGAGGGTGCCAAAGCCATGGATAGGGCATCATTAATGACGCGCGATTCGAAGCAGTCGACGACAGAAGATGTATTGCAGGAACGGTGGCGGAGCGAGCTTCAAGAAGCTCGTTTGACGGTTCCTACCATCCCCGAGGCGCGGCCAAGTGCTGAAAGGGACAGTCCTGACCGCGCTAAAGACGACGCGATTTTTGCTTATAAGAAATTGGCGGAACGTGAGGCCGTTTTCTCAGAAGGTGAACTGGTCAAGATGACCCTTGCGTGGGGCGTAGGCAACCACAGTATTAAGGACGTAGAACAGGCAGTACGCAGCCTCAAGCAGGAAAAAGTCCTGCTTCACGCCACTGGGGTTTCGCGAGATGAGGCGTATCTCACCACCCCCCAAGCTCTAAAGAAAGAGCGGTATATCGTAGATCTGGTGAAGACTGGCCAAAATGAATTAAAGCCGATATCCGGCAAAGGAGCGGTCAAGGAATACGGACAATCTTTGGGTTTCACCAGGGGTCAGATGGAGGGTGCAACAACCATCTTGAATGGGAAAGATAGGGTCGTTGGCGTTCAAGGTTATGCCGGTACTGGTAAGACCTACATGCTATCTGCGGTGCGCGAGGTCGCAGAGGGGAAGGGATACTCGGTCCGTGGTTTTGCCCCAACAGGATCTGCAAGCGATTCGCTAATGGAAGGCTCTGGGATTCGGAGTCAAACGCTTGCCAGCCACCTCTACGCATTGGCGCGGGAAGAGGAAGGGAAGGGCGGAAAGGGACTGGATCAGAAGAAGCTCTGGATTGTCGATGAAGGCTCTCTGGTAAACGCTAATCAAATGGCTGATCTGCTCACCTACGCTCGAAAGGAAGGTGCCCGAGTTGCGTTGGTTGGTGACCACGCGCAGATCGGTTCAGTTGAGTGGGGTAAACCGTTCGCGCAGCTCGTAAGAGGCGGCATGAAGACGGCTCAGATGACTGAAATCCAGCGGCAGAAGAACAATCCGATTCTTCTGCAAGCAGTGAAAGATGCGATGGTTGGTCAAGTTGCTAAAGCAATGAAGAACGTCGCGGGGCGGATTCACGAAGACCCGAATCGTGAAACTTTGGTGACACGAGTGATTGATGACTATGCCGGTATGACCGCCAGGGACCGCTCAGACACACTTTTGATGGTTCCGGATAATGAAACGCGGGCTGTTGTGAATCAGGGCATCCGAGAGAAGCTGCAACAATCTGGCGACCTGGGGAAAGATAAAGCCGAATTAAAGGCGTTGGTGAGTCTGGGGCTTACAAGGGTAGAAAAAGGAAGTTCACGGGGCTACCAGAAAGGTGATTTGGTTCAGTTTGCGAGGGATTTTAAAACCATTGGGGTTGAACGAAATGAATTGGTCAAAGTCCTTCGTGTTGACGGCGAAAAGGTAATATTTGCTAACAAGGACGGTCAGGAAGTTGAGTGGCGACCTGATAAAGTTGCTGGTCGTGCCAAGCATGGGGTCGAGGTTTATCGTGAAGAAGATAAGCGCCTGGCAGAGGGTGATCGCATAAGGTGGACCAAGACTGACAAGGACCGGGATCTTAAGAACGGTGCAAAGGGGGAAATTGAGCGGATCGATGGGTCAACGGCCATAATAAAATTTCAGGATGGGCGTCGAATCTCGCTGGACCTGAAAGAGGATAAACATTGGGACCATGCTTATGCCTCAACAATTGTTTCTGCCCAGGGACAGACCTACAGATCCGCAATGGCATTGGCAGAAAGTTGGCGGCGCAACCTCGTTAATCAGAAATCATTCTATGTTGGATTGTCCAGGGCTAAAGAAGATGCTCGGATTTATACCGACGATAGAGCCAAGCTCACAAAAGGTATTGAAGAGCGTACCGGCGAGAAAACGAGTGCCTTGGAAGGTCGCAACGTGAGCGTCGAGAAAATGTTTGCTGCTGATGGCCTGGTGAAAGAAACCAGGATGGAGAAGGTTACTCAAAAGGTTAAGGAAATCGTGGACAAGGCGTTGGGGCGCGAAAAAGGTGGACCGGCGAAAGACTTGTCCTTATAAAAAAGGAGCTTGTCATGCTTTACACATTAGGTTTTATGAAATGCGTTATCGCGCCCACCTTTGGTATGGCGCTGTGGGCTTGGTTCGTTTACGACGGAACTATCATGCCGGAGCTTTACATGGAAGATGCTGCCATATTGGGAGTTTTTCTTGCTGTTCCGGCGGCACTCGCATTTGCCGTCTTTTGTCATTATACGAGGGGTGTAATCAGGGCCGCAGGCGTAATAGCCGTAGCGATTTTGACCTTTTGGCTAACGCCAAGTGGTCTCGAAGCTCAAACCCCCGAGTGGGAAGTTATGGGGCGCCAGATTATTCTGCCCTTACCTTTTATGGTGGTTGGTACTCTTTTTATCGGGGTTTGCCTCTGGCCTGTGATTTATGCCCGAGAAATCTATGAGATTAAAGGCGATGTTCTAAGGGGAGTTGTTCAGGTTGCGCTCGAAGATTCTAACAAGAAGGACCTCAGAAATAGGTGATTGAAATGTTGAAAGGAATTGTAGGTTTCGGCTGCGGGCTTGCTTTGATTTTGAGCTCCCCCATCGTTTGGAGTGAGCAAAACGTTTACGACATACAGACAATAAAAGAGGTGACTAGCGTTTCCAAGATAAACGCAGTCTGTCTGGAAGATCTAACGAAGGGCAATCTGGATTCGGTTAGCATTGAACAACAAGGCCTGTGTTCCTGTGTAAGCTTCCAGCTTGTTCAGACGTTATCGTTCAAAGAATACCGTCAGATTGAGAGAAATATTTTTAGTGGTAATAAACACTGGACCGACACCGAAGCGATCAGCCGCGTCAGGCCTCGCCTACGCGAAGCCTGTAACTGGACAGGTTAGCTAGAGGCGCGGACCATTGATATTGCTCAGTTCGCTACTGATCCGAGAGACGATTGAGTCGGCGATAGATTCGGAAACACTCGGAAGCCTACCGAATAGCCCTGGTTTCAAGCTGTAATCGAGGGCATGTTCTGAGCCAAACTCTTCTTTCAACACTCGATGGTAAGTGGATATTCCGTCAACTAAACCAAGAGATAATGCTTCGGTTCCTGTCCAGTAGTCTCCGCTGAAAAGATCATCAGCCTCTGACAGCTTATCTTTTCTGGATGATCGCACAACGGCAATGAACTGCTGGTGTATTTCATCGAGCACCGATTGAACTTTAAGAAGGTCCTCAGGTTTTGCATCCGTGAAAGGGTCAAGCCTCCTTTTGTTGTCGCCAGCTACGATAGTTCTAGCTGTTACACCAGCCTTCTCCGCAAGATTTTTAAGGCCAAAGGATTGCTGGAAGACGCCGATCGAACCAGTGAGCGTAGCCGGATTCACTAGTATCTTATCGGCAGCAACTGCGACCATATAAGCCCCGCTCGTGAGCATGTCGTCACCTAACACCACCAAGCGCTTGCCAGTTTCCTCTTTAAGTTGCATTAGGTACTGGTGAAGCTTGTGTGACTGAACGGGCGTGCCACCCGGCGAGTTGATCACTAGAAGAACACCCTTAGAATCTTCGTCGTGGAAGGCTTGGTAAAGGTTGTTTTCTAATTCACTAAGTGCTGTAGGTTTTCCTGCCTCTATAGGGCCATTAATTCTTACTAGGGAAACATAGGATTCGCCTTTTGGGATCGTTATGCCTCCAAGAATTCCTCGCGAGTAAAGAATGTTAATTGTGAAAATAGTGACAATGACCAGAATGAATCCAATCGTCCTGAAATTCGCATTGCGTCGAGCTTTCCGGGTCTCTGACATTATGGCGTCGGCAAAGGCCGTCTGCTGACGAGTAAATGCTTCGATAAGCGTTTGTTCGGTGTTTTTTTCCTGGTCCATAGCATCACTCTCCTACATGGTTTAGGGCATCACGGACCTTCGACACATAGTGCCGGCGGGCGCGCTGTACTTTTGGTTTGGTTGAGAATCCTGCGTTATAGGCTCCCACAGCGGCCCAAAGGTCGCCTTTTGTGGTAACGAGGTTTTCGGCAAGGATCCAGGCGCCTACATGGATATTGGTGCAAGGATCGCGAACCAGAACAGGAGCTGTTATTCGGTAGGGCTGCAACCGCTCTAAATGCTGGGAGTTGATCTGCATTAACCCATAATCTCTGGAACCATCGCTGTTGTTGCCGTTTATCGCATCGGTTTTGTTATTACTTTCAACAAGAGCAATTGCTTTCAATAACTTTGCCGGGACCTGGTAGCGACCTGCGGCCTCAGAAAAACATTGATTTATGTCCGCCAATACCGAAGAACTAACGACCAGCATTGCTGCGAGACCTACGATTCGGGGTCTTCTCTTCCTCGCCATCGTTAAGTAGCTCCTTGCCTTCATGTTCAGAAAGTGTTGTGTAGCGGGCATCCGCATCCTCTCCAGCCGCCGAGTAAAGTTTTTGGAAGCCGTCTTGGAAGTGCAGCGCAGCGGCTGTCGCGGCGTCCCTTTCTGGTGTGAGAGAGCCGGGTTGTGTTTCGTAGCTCTCCATGACGTTCCAAGTAGATTCCGCAAGCTTCTCCAAGGCCTGGCGATTCATATTTGCGTCTTCGTGATCAGCGTATGTAATGCCAGCGTTCACCATCGCTGAGGCATGGACAGGAGAAAGATCTTGCAACGGTGTTTGAAGCCCGGCCTGGAAAGCGCCGCCCACACTCACGTTTTCTGAGAGGTTTGAGCTGTTCACTGCATCGATCACGCTAGTAAGCTGATGCAGGAACATTGCTTTGTTGCCTTGTTCGCCATCGCCGGCAAACTTCTGGAATTGGTCGGCAAGGCGGGCTGTATCAGCAGGATCCTTGCTAAGAGCCCAATGCGCCGCGTTGGGGAGCTCGACCCTCCCACCGGTTTCAATTCTGGTGGTGTCAGTTTCGGTGTAACTCCTATCTTTGCGAATGTGGTTGTCAGAGGCGGCGTTGTTACCGGACAGAGCGCTGCTGTGAACGATGTTCCCCTCATTGTCGAGAGCAAGTGTTACCCGAGCCCCATCATCAACCGCGTCGATTTGACGCTGTGTGAACCAGCCGTTTTCGTCATGTGCGCTCTGCATTTCTTCTTTGGACATAGAAAACGAGCCAGCCGAAGCCAGGCGATCGCGAAGAACAAGTTCTTGCATCGACATTCCGGTTCCATCGGACATTAATTCCATTGTGGTGAGGTTTGAAGCGACGGCAGACTGATGGAGTCTTCCAGTGTCCAAGAGGTATTCATACATACCTCCTGGTCTCATCATTCCCTGTTCATAAGTTGCTTGGCCATCTGCTGATCGCTTCATAGTTTCGATTGCTTGAGATACAGCAAGCTGCTGTGGCGTAACTTCATCCAATGCCAGCGCAGTTCCGTGATCAGAAGCAGCGCGCACGGAACCTACTGCCTCATAAATCTGGGATGGAGACTGGCCCGTTTCTGCCATGTAACTCATCATTCCGCGAAGCTCTGACTGATTCATGTTTGCTGAAAATTCTGAGAACTTAACCATCTCGCCGGGATGCCAGTTAGTAGCGCTCAACTTGCCCCACAGGTCAGCATTAGTGGCTGTCGCATAAGCCTCAAAAATTTGTCCTCTCGATAGATCAGGGTGCTGCTCTGCGATACGGTCAAGCATGGTGCCTACACGCTGAGTGTTACCTGTGTTGATTGAAACTGACTGTGCAGTATTAATGGCTTCCTGCTCATTCACAGACATACCAAAGGTCGCGGCAGACTGATTGCGGCCGGAGGCAGCCCCGTGCCTCACCTGGCTTTCTACATTCGAGGTGTTTAGCCCCTGCTTGAATAGAGCTTCAGGGGAGCTATCTCCACCGTTGGATTGGACGGCGCCAGCAACGCCACCCACAACCCCACCGGCTCCATATGCGCCCAATGCTTTACCTGAGGTGATCGGATTGGTGTGGCTAAGATCTGCCATGCCAGACATCGTTTCGAGGCCTCGGTAGTGGCTTTCTGCTTGATTGTGCTCAGAAACAGAGGCGATATTGTTCCACCCGGTCTCGGCCATGAGGTTTGCGGATCCGCGAGCACTCGCAAGCGAATTCAAATGGTTCATGCTTTCTACAGGGGACTGAGCTTTGTTCGCTGCGTCAGAGCCTGCGCCGTCAGCATGCCCCGACCAATTTCCAGCCAGAGACGTCAGGCCATAGGGCGACATCTTGAAGAGCATGGCGGCGATGAAAGCCGAAATGGTGATACCCATGCCGCGGGCTTTTCCAAAAAGAGAAAGCGCCTGGGTTGCACTTTCGGGGGCAAGGAACATTGCGGATAGCCCCATGTTGTGACGCTGAATTTCGTCAACGGCATCGTAGGCCTGGTCGACCGCAATTTGTGCCAAGATCACATCCATGACCCCCCACAGCATTATCCAGCCGAGAAGAGCCACGATAAGCTTCAGGGCCATGGGGAATAGTGGCGTCACAATGAAAAGTGCCAGAATCGGGATCAGTCCCAACACTATGGCGGTAACTGAAGCCCTAATCTTTGGCATCCACTCGTTCGCGCTAACAGCAATTCCAAGTCCGTTGTTGACCATGGACCGGTTGGTTAAGGCGCGGATCCCCGCATCTGGGTTTTCATCAAGCATAACGCTGGCGATTGCATTACTAATGACCACGTTTCTAAGCAATTGCGCAGGTGGGGCGGCTGCGGCTCCAAACACGTTAAGATTCATGTTTTGAATCTTTGTTTCGCACGCTGTTTTTTGTGCGGGTACGGCTATATCAAAGCCGGTTTTGGTACAAACGGAATTCAGGTGCTCATCGTATGTTGGCGCGGCGTTTAGAGCCGGCGCCAGGACATTGTCATAAGCGTCTGAGCAACTCATCACTGTGCCGGCCTTGCCCGCGCCAGAGGAATACATGGTCGTAAACATCGCAGGCGATTTCATATCGGCTAACTGGTTCAGCAAGTCGTCCGTGCCGCTTTTAATCTCGGCAAGATCCACTGCGTAGCTGGGAAGGACAAGAGCAAGCTTTGAGCAGTCTTTGAAATACTGTCGGATAGACTTCTGGAGGTAATAATCGGAGGAAAAGGTTTTATCCGACGTTGCGTTGAGCAGGAGCTCGAAGCCAACACCCATTCCCTCTGTCCCGTAGGGATGAGCGGCCGAGGCATCCACAATCTCTTGAACTGCCCGCTCCGCTTTGTTGGTCATACCAGCGACCAAAACAATCAAATCAGGAACGTCTGGCACAGCTTCATAGGCATTTCGGACCGGGTCATATACATGCACAGTGCCGGTTGGAGTGATCAATGCTTTAAAGACAGCCACGCCAATTAAGGTCGTCATTAACCAGGACAGGCTGAGGCCAGTGGCCGACTGTTGGAAATTAATGATGCCTTTACCGACTGTGAACAAACCACCGAGTAACAGGCCGAGTACCACGGCCACGGCGAATAATGTGGTGTACTGATTATTCGCAAATACCAGTGAAATGCGTTTAAAGGCGTTTACCGTTTCCGTGAAGCCGTCATAGGTATAGAAATCCATATCCAGGGCAAACGCTGTGCTTGGTAGCGCTGCCACGAGGATCAGAGCGATTATCGGAAGTGTGCGCTTCATTGAGTGATGTCCTCTGCATTGCGCCGAAGAACTTCTTCTTGTCGCTTAGCCTGGGCAGCGGTAAATGCGATGTGTGCCATCTGCTCTTGGGTTTTTTTGAGATAGCTGGTTCGCGCGGCCATTCGGAATTGGTAAGCGTCTTTTTTTATTCCGGTTAGATGGTCGGCAACCTCGGCGTAAACTGTTCTGTCGCATTGTGGGCCGGCGGCGCCTGTGCTGTTCATAACCGCGTCGATTTCGCGGATCATGTTGTCGATGGTGTTGTAGAGATCATCGACCATATAAAACGCATAGGCATAGGCGACGACTTCTTCCGTGAGAGCGATCGCCATTGCTTTGTCTCCCAGTGCAATGGAATCGACAATAATTGGCAGGATTGGGATCGGAGAAGAGGTCAGGAACGCCTCATCTGCTGCACTTAAAGCGGTTTTGTTCTCGATTTTGGTGGCGATCGCATTCATCTGATTGCTCACTAGCGCCAGAAGACCGCCTGGAGTCGCTGAATCCGTTTGGCAAACAGGTCCACCCGCACCGTTGACTTTCTTTTCGGCATTGCCGACAACGAAATCATCGATGCTGGATTCGTCGTTATTGGGGCATGAGCTAATCGGTTCGATGACGGGGGCTTTTACGGCTGCCGTTGCGTTGATCATCACATCACCCACGAATCCACGCATGGTATCGACGTACTGGAAACCGAATTCGTCAGCGGCATTCTGTAGTAGGGAGCCAGTCTTGAAGATGTTATTGAATTGGGTCGGGCAATCGGCAGTAAGCTGCTTGACGTCGACGGATGGCTCCTGGTTGGCTGCTACTTGATTTTCAGTCGTTTCATACCAGCTTGTAACTGACCCAAGTGCGGTGGCCGCTTTGCTATCCAGGGCTTTGAGACGGTTGCTGGCTGCGGTCCCGATAAAATCGCCAACGGGCTCGCCAAGCTTTTTGGCAAATTGGCAATCGTTGATCTGAATTCCGTTCAAGTCGTTGATTATTTTTTCGAAACTTTTCATCGTCTCAGAGAGTTCTTTGCTCATCACTTTCATTGCTGTGTCGAAAGCGACGGCAGGAGCTGCCTGAATCATGTTCTGAAGCTTATCGACCAGGTAATCCGGGTCGAGCATCGACATCCCGCCAAGAAAAAGATCAACACCACCACACCCTGCAGATACCCTGGGGGGAGAAATAGTGAGAAGCGGGTCGTTGGACACGTTGAAGCGGGCTGAATAGGAGCCTGCAGAGTAGAAACCGCGCTGCTGGTTCTTGTAGCTTGACGCGCCACTGGACGTGGATGAAGCAAACCAGTCATCCGTCCAGTTTGCGGAGGCCACTGGCGCGGAAAGCGAAAGGATTAGGGTTGGGAGGATAAGCCTTTTCATCAGAACGATTCTCCCTTTGGCGCGCCCGGATCAAAGAATCCACCCTGACGATATTCGGGTGTGAGGAATTGCTCAGGGGATGTCTCGCCTCTCAAATAGCGGATGGCGCGATATGCGTTTGAGGTGATTTTGGTGGCTGATTCCACCCCAACTGCAATTGGCATCCAGCGTTCGCTGTTACGCTCGATGAGAATAACCATCGGGGTCACTTGGACATCGAATCGCGCTTGAGCAGATGGGTTTTTGTTTATATTTACTTCAGTAGTTTCAAGCCCGGTGCGATCTGACACTAACTTGAGAATGTTTCTTTGAGGCGAGCAGTACGGGCACTCTTCAGTCGAGAAAAGTGCTAGGGCATATTTGCCCCTGAAGTTTTCTAGGTATTGAGCTTGGTTATTGGCGCGCTGCTGAAGTTCCGCTTTTCGGCCTGGGGAAGTAATCGGGTACTGTGATGCACCGCTGAGAGTTGGATTTTGCAGCATGACCATGTTGGACACGGCCGTAAATCCGGCAGCCTTGCGGCGCACGACATCCTGAATTCGATAATAGGCAAGTACACTCTCCGGAGTTCTAAGCCAAACAGCTTCCTTCAGGTAGTTTTCGAGCATGGCTTTTAAGTCATCCGGGTGCATATCCATCATCTCCGCTGCCGGTGGCGGTGGAGGAAGTGGTTGCCTCTCCTTCTTATCGGGATCTTCTTCGCTAGAAGGCTTAACCGGTTCTTCATACCAGTGATACCCCTTGATCTGAGTATCCTGGTTCGGCTGCTGGATGGCGTTTGCCTGTGAGGCAGCAAGAGCGAGCAAGAGCAGTGTCAGTACAAATTTCATGGGTTGGCTCCTTAAAAGATCGCTTTGAGGCGCTTGGTTTTGGAGACGTCCACAAAACCCCAATACCGTGAGTCGAAAGAATCGGGATGCGATCCATAGGCCCAAGCTTTGCCGGCAGGTACTACTCCCGAATAGGAAAATAGGGGTAAAGGATCGCCTTTGAGCGTTTCAGTCTTGGCGCGCCCCAGAGACTCTCCATCGCAAAAAAACTCAAGATCCTTTTGGGTTATTGTTTGACCCTCCCAGCACATGAGCCTTTTGCTGATTAACACAGGTTCATGGCCCGCCAATTCATGAGAAAGCTCGAATGTCGCATAGTCGCCTGGCCCGGCAATGGCGTCGGTTTCCCAAAAAATTCTGTGATCGACAGACTCAGAGACCGTGATATTGAGGTGGTCTGAAACGAAGGAAATTGCAAAGGCAAGAGGCGCCCCTACAAGCAAAGTGAGAAGGACATTTTTCACTTTATTATTGAGCATTTGGGTTCTCCAGCTTGGCAAGAATGGATTCGACCGGTGCGCCGCCGGTCATCGTGGTTAAGCGTTTCAGGAGACTTTGTAGGCTTGAATCCCCGTAAACCACGGGCAGTTGCATTCCGGGGGTTGCAGCGCCTTTCTCGCAATAACTTTGAAAATCAAAGTTCTGCTCAACGACCAGGGCGGGGACTTTGGTGATGTTGTGATTCCTGAATTGGATGGGATCGATGACTACATCAAGCCCTCGCATTGCGCACTTTGGCCCCTCACACGTCGGGTTCTTGCGAAGAACCTTGGCCATGAATTCCATGGTGGGCTGTGTTTTCTTGAGACCACCGATCATGCCGCGCATCACCATCACACCACCGACCTTTTCAAGATCCCTGGCGTAATTCCGCAAGGTGATTTCCGGAATGGAGCTTGAGACGAATAGCAGGGCGCGGGAGCCAGTTGCTTTAGGGTCTGGGTTTTCAGGATCGCCAGCATCGAGGCCAGCATCGGCCCGAAGCAGACTGAGAAATTCATTCTTTCGGGCTTGCCACTGGTCGCTGTTCACCTCCTGCATGACTTCGAAGACGCGGGCCTTCATCGCCGGTGAATCCATCACCCGTTCTTTGGCCTGTTTCGCGATCGCCAGATATTCCTCCGGCACGTTGATCTGATCGGGAAGTGTGGGAATGGCATCCGATTCCGCAGAGGCTAATGGGCTCATTAGACAGAGGGTTAGGGCAAACCCCAGGTTACTTTTAATAAGAAACACAGCAGTTGAGCCTCCTAAACACCATCCATGAAAAATTGTCACCGCCTGCGGGGGGGTGCTTGTAATGGCTCCACAACAAACCGGTTTGACCGATCGGCCGGCAGCTATCGTCCCGAACAGGCTTCATCAGTTGCAGCTTGTATTTGTCCTTGGACCAAATGGGAACTGGCGCGGTATAGCAGCCATCTGAGGAGGATTCTTTTAGTAGTCCCATCCGAGCCATGAAGTAGATTCCGCGGGCTGCGATCCCGGCATTCGCCGTCACGTAATCCGTGCCGGTTATTGACCCGGCCAGGGGATAGGCTCCTGACCACGATCCCATGCACCAGAAGAGGGAATTAACGGGCCTTCCAACCAAGGCGCCAGAGGAATCCGCAGCGCACGCCAGTTGAGCGACCGGGTTGGCGAACAGCAACGACTCGGGGTGAATCATCAGCGAGAGAATTTCGTTGTTCCAGGTAGGGATGAGTTCAGTCATCATCGCTACGTCGAATTCTCGCTCTGCTATGCAGGGGATGTCATAGAACAGCCCCAAGATGCTAAATGCGGGAAAGAAGTAGTAATGCATCTGCTGGAAGGTTTTGGACTGCCCATCTTCCTGCATGTGCGATCCGCCCAGTTTCCCGCCGGTGTTCATCAACTTGAATCCGAGAGGCATCATGCAGTAGGGATCTGAAACGGTATCAATCAGCCGTGCGGGCTCCCACATAGAAATACCAATGCCGTATCGATTGATCGCTCCTGAATTACAGCTGCAGAGCACGGAAGGGGAGTCAGCACCAGGATCGGGCATTCCTGAATCGCCTTTACCGATGCTCAGCCCGCCAATGCGAATCGGGAAGATGCACTGCCAGGAGACGTCCGTAACAGGATTCAGGACGCCAGAGGGGCATTTGGACGCGAGGGCTGATTGAGGGGCCGTGTAAGCCCCTATCAGTGTTAAAAGAAGCAAGATTGCTCGAATACTCATCATGGCTAGAAACGTCCGGGAATTTCCCTAAGTTTAGCCTAACAATATATGTGAGTATATAGCACTATATGAAATTTAGAGATTGATCGAGTGTTCTTCGATTCGGAGGGTGCTGCCCTCTTGTGTCACGATCGATGGAACAAACTGCAGTGAGAGACGGTCGCGAACAGGAGGGGTAAGAATGAAAACAGGGCGCTGCAAAGCCATGGCGATATCCCGGTAATCACCTGAGGTGATCATGACCATATCCGTGGATTTCAGGTGAACCTGTGCCCAGGCAAGGTCATCTTTTGAGATAAACATAAGCCGCTGGGGAAGACGAACATGCTCCAGGGGATTAAATTGGAATCCCTTTGGATAGATGATTTGCCCATTTTGGTCCTTAACATCGAATTCGGCCGTGTAATAAGGAATGTGGTACCGAATGCGGTCTTCCCGCGCGCGAGGCAGAGACACGGCTTGCGCGGCAGCATTGCGCGCAACACCGTCACTCATCACTGTTTCCCAATCAACTTGAGCCACCTTGCTCTGGATCTCAGTCAGTGCATCCGGTTCAACAATCTCATAGGTGCGCCCAAGAACTTGGGATTCGGCGGCAATCAGGGATCCGGCAAGACAGCTACTGATTACTGTTATAAAAATCCGTAACACCATTAGAAATCTTCCCTTCAATTTGAGTCATGGTGTCTGGTACCAGGTCACCGTAATATTCGCTGAAATCGATCTTAGAAAAGTCGATTGATTGGAACTCCTCGGGTGTCAGCCCGCGACAGTTCGGAGCTTCCGGGGTACCGAAGCCGGCCACAGAGTTGAGCTGCGCTCGGCCTTGTTGATGGATGATGCGACCCATTTTCGAATTGAAACAGCAATACGATTTTGCTTTTTGGACGCACCCAACAAATTCCCATTCTTCCCGGCAGTATTCTCCAATCTCGTAGCAAAACCCTGAGCCATTAAGAACACCCGTTTCCGTAGATGTTTGATCGCAGGACTGTGTGAAGTAGTCGATTACAGCGCCGACCATGGCCGTTGGATCTACGACTACGCCATAGTTTGACATGACATCCCCAGCCACCGTGGCCGCCGCATTCGCCGCCACCATCGTAGGTGCGCCGGCGGCCAACGCAGCTTCATACTCCGATTTGCCCTGCGTAATCGAGTCGTAGACTGAAGTAATCATCTGGGTCGGGGAACCAGAGTCGCCGGTGTCATCCGCAAGCACTTTGCCTGTGTTTTTGCAGCAATTCTGGAACGCGGTAGATACTCCTGCTTTATCACACCTCATTGCTCTACCTGCAAAAATCATCATCTGTCCCAGGCAGGTTCCATCGGCTGCGGTCGTGCCATCGTCCTGATACATTCCAGTATCGATGTCGTCGACCACCGGCACTTGGGTTGCCAGATCAACACAGGCATTGGGGCTGCACTGTTGTTGTCCGGCGGCGTTTTCCATGCAGGAATAGCTGTTACCTAAAGGGCAGGCGTGTTGGGTTTCTAGGGCGCAGGTTTCAGATGTGGTAGAGAAAGAAACTTGTCCGCCTGTTTGTGAGGGGAGGCCCCCAGTGTAATTGTCAGTGATCTGGATTGTGCCGACTAAACCGTTTGCACAGCTTGGGGTGGTCACTAGGTTCACAAGCGTTGTGCCCAGGAAGTTGGTACCGGATAGGCTCGGGGCGTCCCAAGTTGTGGAACCAGTAGCACTGATCGGATTGTTGTTTGTGCAAATGCTGTCGAAATCGAGCGTTGGGATCTGTGCGACCAAGCCAGTGGGGCCTGATGTTACGGCACCAGTCTTGAGATCGAATCCGACCGTGAAGGACCCGAATTGCCGAGCGACTTTCACATCAAAATTCAAAGCAACCGGGTTCGTGCAGACCATTTGTTGACTTGAGCTACAGTCAACGGCGGAAATTGGACATAGCGCTCCCCCGCTTGGCGATTCAAAACATGAAGCCGTCTCACCTGGTTGGCCAAGATCACCATTCATATTGAGATCTTGGCCACAGGACCAGTTGGCCGCATAAACTGAGCCGAGAGGGAGAAAGAGGCTTAAAAGTCCAATTAAAGCGGGTTGGCTGTGCCTGAACTGCATATCGTATCCCTTGATGCTTGGCGAACGGCCTGCAATGTTGCTGCGGCTTCTGCGAATTCATTAAGACATCCACACGACTGAACGACTGTCTCTCCGGGTCCAGCCGGACAAACGCCAGCGGAACACTCGTGGAAGAAGTAATCGAAGGTGTTGGGGTCTGTGCGGTTCTCCTGCACGACGCCGTTCTGAACCGCGTCAGTTGCTAAGCGCGGCTTTCTGGTCTTGCATGCCTGTGTGCAGGCAGGCACTGAAACCTCTTCCAGAACAGAAAGGCTTTCTGTCGGCGTCAGAACACTACCGTTAGACTGCTTCAAATAGTCTTGATAGCCAGTGTTCGTGGTGCTTGCTTGAACGTTGTCAGCCCGTTCGAGGGCGTCATCGAAGTCGTATGTACCGGTGACCTGACAGCGATATTTGCGCGTTTTTTGCCACCAGGGGCGTGTAGGTGTAAACGAGCAGGTTGAACCATTGATCACTTGGGTGGACGGCAACGGAGTAAGACCGGTATTGACGAAATTCTGATATGTCCAAACCCCGTCCACTTGTTCTTCCATGAGTGTGCATTCAGGGTCACTTTGGTATGCACTACAGCTGTTTGAAATGGTGTCAGGTTTGAGTTTACAGTCGGTATCGACCTTTATTTTTGCGAGCGCGTAGCCTTCGCCATTCCCCGTAACTTCCACTCTAATTTTGAAGTCGACGGGTCCACCCGTCAGATAACTCTTAAAGTCGACATTTGGCGAGCGGACCCAGTTGGTTGAGAGCTCGCAAGCACCCGGTGGTCGTCCGGTACCCGTCCAGTTTCCGTAGGGGCCATTCCAAAGCAGGTCGGCATCGGCGTAGATCTGCATCCAGTCATCGAATTTTGCGTAGTTGATTTTTGCTTCCAAAATCCGGCTTGGGTCCAAGACATTGAATTGAACCTGGCGCTCATACATTCTGCAGCTACCGGCCCAATAGTTGTCGCCAACTTGCCCTAATGAAAGCTGAAGGCAATCTGGGCCGCATGGAAAAATGTTTCCAGAACCGCCGGCATATTCAATGATGTCGTTCAGTGTGACTTCTTCCACTGGCACGTTCCGGGTTATTTGGCAGGTTTTGATTTGGACAGGGTCCGCTGTAGCGGCCGGAGATGTCGTAATCAAATTAAATTCCGGATCAGCGGCAGAGGCGGAGAAAGCATCGCTGGCGAGGTTACCCGGCGTGCTGTTGTAGGCTTTCAGCATTGGCGAGCCCGCAGCGCAGTCACCGGCCTTCTGTGCGTAAAACTTAATCATCGGCCCGGTCACACCCACTTCGGAAACCGTGAGATAGTCCATTTGCGATGTCAGCGCACCGGTTGCGCCTCCCCCCAAATCATTAAGGACTTTGTCCAAGTTGCTCATAACTAGGCCACTCCCGCATGAGTTATTCACGCAATAGCAGCCGCCCAGCTTGTTTAGGGGAATCGGGGTCATGCCGATTTCGCCTGAGCCATTCACCACCCAAGACAGTCCCGAGCAGTTGTCCCAGGTCCCTGCGTTACACGAAACAGCTCCGTTTGCACATACACCGGACACCGGAACCCCTGGTGTAAATACCCGATCAATCGTGCCGTCCAGGTCGCTATCTTGAGAGACCGTTAAGGTGCCAATGTCACCGCTGGCCGAGGGTGCAACGAATATTTCCAAAAACTTCTGAGAGCCGCTGCAGCCCAAATTGGCATCGAAGCTCTGGCCATCGAACGTCTTCATGGCGTCGGCAGACATCAGAGGTGTAGTGAAGTTCTGTTGGATGGCTTCGGCGCTTCCGTAGCTGCTTCTAGCATTGCCCACAGTGGTCTCGGCCTCAGTGACGGATGCCGGATCTGCCGATACAAATCCCGGTAAAAGTCCTATGAGGACGAGCAGAATCCAGCGATCCATTAAAGTGGCACTCCGGATAGTTTGGACACCGCCTGAGCTGGCGTCATACCCTGAGCAATCAGTGCGTTATATTTGGCAACCTCCTTGCCGTCGGACGTTGCGATCCAGTGATTCCAGGGATCCACAGACAGCCTGCCGATACCCCGGCCAAACGGCGTATCAAAGAAGATCTCAGAGTATTTGGGTTTGTTGGCTTTTACGGAGGTCAGGAGATCGACAGCCAGGCCCTCGTAGTCGAGAACCCCTTCATCTACAGCCTTCGCGTAGTCCTCGCATTCAAGGTAAAACTTGAATGCAGCGTTATTCTTGATGACCTGTCCGACAGGGCCGAATTTCCGGAGATCCAGCGGACTCTGCGTAACAATGCCAAAGGCCCCGGAGTACTTGCGGGCGCGGCGATAGCCCTCTTCAATCAGGTTGCCGAGTCGGTTGTTCTCCTCCCCCCGGGAATCTGAAAAGTATCGCCAGGCCTCTTCGAACAGCACGAAGCGTTGTTCGGAGCGATCGGAAAGGTAAAGATCCTGGGTGACCGAGTTCATCACCTGCATAATCACCACGTTGAACAGCTCGGCTTGACCTGAAAGCTTTTCAAGCTCCAGGACTACGAAACCATCGTTCGAAATATCGAATCCGCCGGCGCCATTGAAAAAACGCCCGTACACGCCTTTCGTCGTGAAATCGTGCAGGTTGAAGGCGAGTTCGTGAGCCTTGGAGACCGCACTAGGCAGCGGTTCGCCCTGGTCAGAGGCGAGTTTTGGATAAGACTTCAAGTAGTGTTGAACAGCATCGATTCCGTTGACGATGTCGCCGCGGTCTGCAGTCCAACGAACGGCTTCCTTGATCAACGTCCATTCCGTTTCGTGCAGCGCTTGGCGAGAAGCGGAATATGCCATTTCAGCGAGGATGTTGGCGGTGGTCATGAGGTCCGCGTTTCGGTCATCCTCATCCTTGGAGTTGGTGTTGAACGGATTGATCGTGATCCGCTCTTTGCCGAAATCCATAAACCGGCCGCCGACCATATCGCATTGCTTCTGAAGGCTGTAACCAATGTCGGTTACTCGAACCAATGAGCCTGCAGCGTAATAGTTTTTGCAGAGATCGTTGAGCGTGTAGGACTTGCCCGCACCCGAACCGGCGGCAATGAGGAAGTTATGGTTGGGTGCTCGCTTGTCGAACACGTCCATGCCGACCAGCTGCCCTTTGCGCCCGACGTAGAGTAGGGCGGGGTCGCTGGATCCTCGAAAATCGCCTTGAATGGGCATGAAACGAGCCACGGCGCTCAGTGGCGCGTAGAAATGTCGGTCTAGCAAGCCGATGTTTTTATCGATGTCATAGAGACCGAACGGCAATGAGGCAATCAGCATCGGTTTCTCAAGCACCGATTCTTCCTGCATCACGAAATCTTTGGATTCCCAGAGTCGACGGGCGCGCGACACCGAATCAATGCATTCAGCTTCGGTATCTCCGAGGATGACCAAGGATGGAATGATTGTCATAAACCGTTCCGATTCGAGCTTGTCCAGAGCCCAGCTAAACTCCTCAGTTCTTTTCTGAATGGCCTTTGCAAAAGAGCCTGTGCCTTTTTGCGCCATGGTGGCGCTGGCCTTTTGGTGCAGAGAGGTTTTTATGTCTTCGAAAACAATGTTCAGGCTGAAAATAAAAGGCGTGGTTATCTGATCGGGATCATCCGGTGCGCCCATTACGCCACCGGTCAGGGTGTTGGTGGTGAAGGTATCGATGGATTTTGCGTTAACCTTTGGCGTAATCACTCGACCAAAGCGCTTGCCCAAGCGAAAGGGTTTTTCGCCACCTGAGAACTCAATTTTGGTTTCAGCATTGATGATCTGCTTTCGCAGCGGAAGGCGGGAATCAACATTGCCGTTCGGATCGGCGTCGGCATCGTTGAAAAACTGCCGTGCCCAGGCAACTAGATGATTTGCCCCCATCCGCGCTGGCGCAAGATGGGCGGCTTGCAAGGTTTCTTCAGCGATCGACAGCACTTCACTTGATAGAGGTTTCACAGTCTTGATGCAGACAAACGCTCGCCAATTTCGAACGGGAATGCCGTGATAGCACCGCATTCCCTTAGTGCCGGCTTTTAGGAAGCTGGTGTATTGCTCAATGGATTTCTGGAGCAGAGGAGTTCGGCGCTGTTTGTTGCGCGAATAGGCCTGAAGGATGCCGTTCACATTGTGATCAGGCGCCAGCATGATTTGGATCTGGGTTCTTTTCGGGTAAGTGACCGATAAAAACGTTTCTAATTGTTTAAGGTCACGCCCGCCCAAAAAGGTGAGAGGGCAGATCTCGAAAAGGTAGCCGTAGCGGTTATCCAGGGTCTGGAAGGCGCCAAGCTCTTCATCGAAATTTACCCATGGTAAAAAGTCAGAAAATTTGTTTCGGCGAAGCTCTTGCTCAAGGTCCCTGTGCGTGATGCCGCCATTGTCGCCAACGATCAACGACCAGATTCTTGAGAGGGGGCCTACTTTCTCTTCAGCGTTCATTGGTTGCTCCCTTGCACCTGGTCAATCAGAGAGTCAGTAAGCTCCGGCTTCTTATAAAGGTATTGGCCCATAACGAAACGCGGTTCCTCGACAATGCTGTATACGAATCGGGGCATGTATAGCCGGTTGCGTTTCAGTTCACTGGAGTAGGGAAGAATCATGGTGCGGACTGAGCGCGGAGGTTTGATCATAGGCGTCCGAGGCGCCTGAATCATGGTTCCAAGCTGATCATAAACCTGGTCGCGGTAGCCGCTGTATGCTGACTGAGGGGGCGCAAAAGAAGGATCTTCTGTGTGAGAGGGCGTCGGCGCGTCATAGGATGTCGACACAGCGATTGGTTGCTCCTTTACACGCTGGGATCCAGCCAACTTGTTTTTTCGCTCCGCTCTAGCTTGCCGCGCTTGCTCGGACGCCCTGGTCATGTGCGGATACTTTTCTACCCCTGTCACCGCCTCCTCATAAGCATCTTCGACAGAGATACATTTTCCAAAGTTGTCCTGTAGGTTGCAGGAGAACTCGTTTTCATAAGGCACCAGAGAACAGCCGCCCAAGAGGCTAACCGCTAACAGCAGAGTAAATTTTTTCATTAGCCTTTCTCCATAATGCTGAGATCCGTTCCTTTCTGGATGACCACGGTCAGCCTTTTGGCTGCGCCGACCTCAATGATGGGAACGGTTTGTTTTGCGAGATCCAAAAACAGTTTTTGGACGGCTTCAGAGCCAGACTTGAGAGCTTGACCGCCGGCGGATTGAACGATTGAGTCTGTGTCGACGATTTGTGTTGTTCCAAGCGCCGAAGTCGAGGTTGTAGCAGCCGCACCCGCAATGCCGTTTCCTGCTCCCTCGAAGAGGCCTGCGACGATCATCCGCATTACATGAGCGCCCATCTTTGAAACAACTGGACCGGTAAGCCCGCGCACGCCGTCACTGTCAGCGACGAACCCCTGAACTGGCTGATCAATGACCGCTGTTCCATCCAGGCTCATGCAGGAAAGACTGACCAGCTGAAGGTTTACACGCTCCTGAGCGAGATTTGCCGTCGCATTGGCGATGACAAAGCAGCCTTTCAGGTTGGCTTTGACACTGTTTGGAAGCACCGCCGGCGCCTGAACCCGAAGCATTACAGGCTCAGGGTTTGCGTCACCTAGTTCCGAAGTAAGGGCACGAATACCAGTCAGCAGAATTGCAGGCATGTGGCTGGGTGGCATGTAGATCGAATTCTTTTTTTTTGAAACTGTCTCCGGTTGAAAGGCAGCACCAGGGGCACGGCCAATACCGCCGACAATTCTCGCTTCAACCGGAATATCGTTGAGGGAGGATTCGGACGCGCTATAACTGGGAACATAGGTTGGAGGCTCCGGATAAGATACTTCGCCTCCGCCTTCCGGGGCTTCGAAGTCGGAAAGGGGATTCACCATTTCCTCTTTTTCGGTTTCTTCACCCTGACCCTGCCGCTTCAAATCGTTCTGAGAGGTCTCAAGCGCCGCAAGCAGAGAGTCATATTGGCGTTGTCGACGCTCCATTTCGGCTAGTGTCTCGCCGACGTGCTTCAAATCCTTGTCTACTTTTGCACGGATGTCGTCTTCCAGGAGATCGGCACCTAGAGATAGGTCTGTCGTTTCAACCTCTTTGACTGGCTCTTTTTCGTCTTGACCGGAGGCATAGTAAACGAACAGCAAGAGAGCGAGGAAACCAGCGGCAATGCTATATTTCCGGTACTTGAGTCTGTCTTCGGCTCCGAGGCCATTCCACCAAGTCTTCATCAGAAGCCCTCCTTAGAGACCACAAACAAACGGCCTACTTGGCCAGGTTCCAAGCTCAGCGGATCCATGGTTACCGCAAAGATCGATTCGCCAATGGCCGAGCTCAGGAAATCCGTCTCGCTGAAGGTGGTCGTGGTGCTGGTTCTGACCAAAAACTCTTTTAAGGAAAGCCCCAACCCATCCACTCGAATAGTCCGGCGCAACGCGAGTTGTGTGTTTGGCGTGCCGGCGGTCATGCGGGACACCCATTCACTGTTCGTGTTTGTGCTGACCGAAAAGCTGTCCGGGATGTCGTCCTCAAGGGCCGCCATAGTCAGATAGACTGCGCGCTCTTCATCGGGAAGGGGAGAGAGCAGTTCCTGGTTGTCTTTGATGCGGTTTTTCGCGCCTGTAGAAAGGCGGATTGTTTGCCCGGGAATGTCCTTTGGAGACACCATTAAGGTGTAAATCTCGCCGGCGCAAACCAGATAGAACTCGGATCGCGCTGAAACATATTCCTGGTGCAGCCCATCATCCTGAATCAGAAATTTGATGAAGCTATTATTCCCGTTGTTCTCAACCACGATCCCTTTCTCTTGAGAGAAAAAAGCATCGTTAATTGCACCGTCGACACAGGTAACTCTGTTGATGTCTCGATTGGACATTTCCACTGGTGTGACAACATCAGGCTTCACAACCTGGGTGTGAGCAAGCGCCGGCAAGCTTACTAACATCACGGCCAGTGCCGCGTTGAAAAATTGTTTATTAAGCATCGTTCGATACCTCCTTGATGCCGGTAAGCCAAAATCTTCCTTGCTCGAATGAATAAGAGATCTGGTAGGTGACGTTTTCCGTGCTGGTCACCGAGTCACCAACAATCCGCTTTTTCACGCCAGCAACGTGAATGGTGTCGTCGCCTACTTTTTTAATGTCTCGATTACCGCGCCATTGAACGACATAGGAGACTGTCGGGTAGCGCTCAATACCATCTGCCAGTCGGGTAAATAGATCGCGATAACGGGAGTATTCGTCGGGGTGAATGAGTGGCAACAACTCATTCAGCTGCCTTCTGGCAGTGGCGGCTGAAAGGTCGCCCGCCATATGAACGATGTAACGACTCATCGAGCGCAAGTAATCATCAGATGCCGTGGATCCTGATATAACGAAGTCGCCTTGCCCACCAATGGGGATCAGGTGAACGCGTTGTTCATCTAGCTTCGATGAAATTGTGGCTGTCTGAAGACCAGCAAAAATCACCACTGCCACAAACCCAAATTTGAGCAGCCGGTTTTCGGCAAAGACATTGCTCGAATCCTGGACAAACAGATTGGAGAAGAGACTTTTCATGGGTCACTCGTGAAATTTGGTGGCAGTGGGAACGGGATAGCCTTTGAGTTCAAAGAACCCGTTGGCATAGGCCAGATGGCTGAACCAGCCTCGGGCGCGTTTTCGTTTCATAGGAATAAGGAGGGCCGGACCAATGAACAGCGTTATCCAGGCGAGGCCACCAAAGATGGCGGCGCCAAGATAAAAAATCACGATGATCGCCATTTCATGCGCGTCAAACCAAAGGACTTGAAGCGGCTGATGAAGGTAAATCGGTAGTCGTGATTCGTTCATGGTCGGCCTCCGGTCTTTGCTCGCTTAGATGATCATGCCAAGCGAAGTTGTGATGCTGTCAGCCTTGATCATGGCGGTACCGCCCAGAACGCCACCGGCAGCAAGCATCCAGTTCTTGGTGATCTGGACTGCTGAAAGAACAATCGCAGCCAGGCCGCCGACGAACCCAACAGGGCCTTTCAGCATGTCGTTTACAGCCACGTCGTACAGGTCAAATGCGAAGGTACCGGCAGCTGGAGCTGTGATTGCGCTGGCAGTCATCGAACCCAGCACGAGCATGGGTACGGCAGCTACCGGGGCAGCGGAGCGGAATGAGCCAAAACGGGCTTTGGCAATGGCGCTCAGGCGAGACAGTTCTGCGTGAGCAGTTTGAGAAGCAGACACTTTCATTTTTAACTCTCCTTGGTTTTGTTGGCGAGGTAATTGGCGATTACCTCTTTCCTAAAGCCCGTCACAGGGCTCCCATCGAGGATCAGTGTCGGTGTTCCTTGAACTCGCCACTGACTCGATACGTTGGCGTGAACCTGAAGCTGCTCAGCACCGGTGTCACAGGTCGCTGTAGGCTTGATTCGACGCAAATAGATGTCATCAAAGGCAGCGGCTTTGTCTTCCGAACACAGGATGTGTTGGGCTTTGGCCGGTGCGGTTTGAGGATGAATCGCTGTCATGAAGAAAATCACGCGCTTAACTGGTACTGCCGAATCGCGTATGAATTCGTCGTAGCGAAGGCAATAGGGGCAATCCGGGTCTGTGAACTCGATAATGGGAACGCCGTCCTCGGGGCCAAGAACGAGCGCCTGGTCATAAGGGAGGTCTTCAAGCCGGAGGCGGTTTGCTCGCGCAATGGCTTCTGCAGTTAGCGACTGACCTTCAAGGTCATAAATCTCCCCGAACACCAGAGCATTGTTTTCCGCCGAGAAGTAAATCACCTGGGCTCCGCTCAACGTCACCTCGTAAAGGCCATCGATAGGGCCAGGCCTGACATCGTGGATCTTAGAATTGGTGAACTTTGCAGCCAGGGTGTTCTTAACCTCTTCGATGGTCGTTGCATGGGCTGTGATTGAGAGCGCAATCAGAAGGATTGCCGAGATCATTCGAGAGCATTTCATTTGGAAGACGTCCGTGATTGAGGTTTGGTCAGCTCCTGCAAGAGCCGAGGATCGATATGAACACCGCGCGCTATTTTTTCTAACTTGGGCTTGGGGAGGCGAGCATGGTCCAGAATGACCCAAGTGCCTTCATCGAAAACCACTTCGCTTTTGGGCTTGCTGGCCAGAGCGGGGGTGGTAATCCCGCTCAGGAGTGCGGCCGCTATTAATATAGAGTTAGTCGTTTTCATATAATCTGTGCAACCTACAGGCGGTGACTTACACAGATGGAGTATAGGGCAGGTTTATACGCTTGTATATAATTTTATATGATTTTTTTCGACTTCTTTGCGAGGTACTTCACCAGGGAGGTGTAAATGACGCGGTTTTGCGGCTGACTGTCTTCTTCGGCTCGGGTTTTCACTTCCATGACGATAGGGTCCGGCAACCAAATGCTGATATAGACGCCGTCGCGGGGAGAGGCAAGGTATTCAGGGTCGTTTGATGCGAGAAACCAACTCACGGCATCGCGGTAGAGTTGCTTTAAAAAAATCCCTTCTTGAGCAGCATAGGATTTCAACGCAGATCGAGTGTCTTCACCCAACTTTAGTTGCTTGAGAGTCTCATGCGTGTCCAATGGTGTCGCTTCCTGGTGAGTTGATGGGCACCGTCCATGGCGTGCCGCGACGGATCAACAGGAATTATATAGCATTATATGAAAATGTCTAAAATAAAATGTTACTTTGCGAGACTATCGAGGAAATTGACATTTTGGGAGCTATTCGAAAAAGCGAACCAGGGCAGTGTATTCGACCCGGTTTACAGGCACGTCGTCTTGCTCTGCCGCCGATTGTACTTCGGCAAGTATAGAGTCCCGTAGCCAAAAGGATCTGGATTTGCCCTCGCGCGGGGAGGCAAGGTACTGGATCTTCTTGGTTTTTCTGTCCGCGATTAGTTTCTCCATTGCTTCATCGAACACTTCTTGCATTAAAACGTCATCTTGCACGGCCTTCATTTTGATTGCTCTGTGAAGGTCATCTGGCATTTTTACTTGTTGAAGGGTTCTCTCAGCTTTTTTCGCGGTCGTCATCTACTGCCTCACTGTTTGCACACCGGCGTGGCAATCATGGCGGCGTCCGGTGCTGCAACTGGTTAGAGAATTCAATCCAATTAATTACGATTGAATTTATAGTTGTGTACGAAACCAATTAATTTTATATGAATTAATCCGTTTGCGATATACAACCCAGCGCCAAACGGCATGCAGGCTAGATGGTTTCAGGTAATGCAGTAAGTAGCGGGGATGGCTGGCTCTGATGTGCGAGAGGCAGCGTTATTTTAAAGGTGGCCCCATGGTCAGTGGGTTCCAGAACGATAAGCCCACCCATTTTATCGATGAGCGTCTTGCAAATAGATAGGCCGAGGCCGAGGCCGCTTGATTTGTTGGAGTGGATGAAGGGCTCAAAGATTTGTGAGCCAAGATGTGCAGGGACACCTGGGCCATTGTCGGAAACTGAGAGGGTTACAAATCGTCCTTCTTCATCAATTGCCCCCTGGATATCGATGCGGGGGTCAGCCACTGGTTTCTCCAAAATGGCGTAAAGGGCATTATCGATCAGATTCCCGAGAACATGCATAAGCGCGGAGTCAGACGCCACAACCTCTACTTCGACGTCCCTCACAGAGAGCGTCACCTGGCTCATACGATCTGCGTTCAGTTTTGCTGCCCGCGCAATTACCTCCACCAATGATATCGGTCTCAGCTCTAAAGATGGCGTTGCGGTAGGGGCAAGGAAATCTCTAAGCTCGCGCACCATTAGCTGAATGCGTTGAAGCCCCTCTGTGGCGTCGGCCAAAGCTTCAACCCGCACGGCATCGTCACTGTGGTTAGCGGCTACACGCGCAGCAGACAGGGCGTAATTCAGAGGGTTCCCAATTTCATGGATGAGTGCGCCGGCAAAGTGGTTGAGTGTTCTCCAGCGCTCTGAGTGGATTAGTTGAGCCTCACTGGCTTTGAGTTCGCAGATTGCCTTTTCGAGTTCGCTGTTTTTGCTTTCCAGCAGCCTTTCGAGGCGAGTGCGTTGCACTAAATTGAAAACTCGCGTGGTGAGTTCTGGGCCAGAAAACGGCTTTGATAAAAAGTCATCAACGCCAAGCTTTAGAGCCTGCTCTTTAACATTGCTCTTTGTGTTCGCTGTGAGAAGTATTACGGGAATTGATCGCAGCTCGTTGCTTGCTTTCAACTCTGTAAGTATGTCGATGCCATCTTTGTCTGGCAGCATGTGGTCGAGAAGCACAGCCGAGGGTTGGCATTCACGTATGGTTTCAACCGCGGATCCCCCGTCGGCAACACGAATAATGTCGTAGCTGCTTTGGAAGAGGTCTACTAGGACTGCAGCGATGTCGTCCTCATCATCAACGATTACGAGTTTCGAGCGGGCGATGACGCCTCTATCCGAACTTTTCATGAGGTCGGCAAGCGATTTACGGAGAGCGATTGCATCAAACGGCTTTCCTAGAAATGCATCGGATCCCGCATCGATCGCCGCCTGTTTTGTCAGTGGATCGTTTTTAGCGGTCAGCATAATGATCGGGACTGTTTGGCCATTCGGCTGGCGCCTGCACCAGGCGACAAACTCCGCACCACTCATTCCAGGAAGCATCTGATCACTGATCACGCAGCTTGGCCTGGTCTGCTCAAACAGCTTCTGGCCCTCGTAGGCGTCAACGGCGATCTGTACCTCGAATTCCGACGCCAACACTGTTCTGATATAGGCGGCCATATCTGGCTCATCATCAACAACGAGACACAATGGCTTATTGCCGGCGCTCACGGCAGATCGTTGTTCGAAGCTGTAGAGACAGTCAACTTCTGCACTTCGGAAAAGGTCAACTCTTTCATCCTCTGTCGAGAAGGTTTCATCGATTAACTGGTTTGTAATAGGGAAGGAGACAGTAAACGTCGCTCCAAAATTGGGTTTGCTGGAAACATCGATGCTTCCGCCATGGGCTGAGACGATCTCTCTAACGAGGGCCAATCCTATGCCTGTTCCGTGGTACCGGCGGGTCTGCGATCCGTCGGCTTGACGGTATCTCTCGAAAATTACTTTGTGGTCTTTCGGGTCAATGCCAATGCCATTATCTTTCACGGTAAGCACCGCCTTGCTCCCTTGCCTGACCAGGGACACGCTGACTTCTCCGTTTTTTGCTGGCGAAAACTTGTAGGCGTTCTGTATGAGGTTAAAGCAGACACGCTCCAGCTGCATTTCACTGCCCATCACGGGAATGACCTCATCACCAATGTTTACTTGGAGTTTCCGCCCACTTTGAGAGTGGAATAGAGCCGAGAGTTGGTCCGCCGTGGATTTAACGACGCGATCAAAGGCTAGTGGTGAGAGTTTCGCGTGCTTTTTGCCGGACTCAAAGCTCATCACTTCAAGAACATCATTCACCAGCTTAATCAATCGGGAGCCATTTCTGACGATTCGCTCGATAACCTCGCGGGAATGCTCGGACAGTTGGTTGCCCTCGTTTTCCAGCAGGTGTTTAGCAGGACCAACGATGACTGTAAGGGGCGTGCGGAGCTCGTGGGAGACGTTAGCAAGGAATTCTGATTTCAGGCGATCCATTTCCTTCAGCTCGGAATTCTTCCGCTGAATTTCCTGCTCTTGGCAAAACGTATAAAAACGCTCTCGCTCTGAAAAGTAAGCAGCAATGTTGGCAACTACACCGGTGAGAAATATGAAGTAAGAGTTATTAATCACGATGCGCCAAGCACCGTCAGGGATTCCGGAGGCTGCGCTTACAGCCAAATAGCTTGCAAGGGTTAAACAGGTGTAGAACAGCGCTTCTTTGAATGAGAGCCCCAACATAAATCCGATGCCGAGCAACACAAGATTGATGCCGGCATAGTAGGTCGAAGTCGCTCCATCAGTCTGATAGATAATGATCACTACCGTTAAAATAACCGATGAAGTGAAGGCTGTTGTGACCAGGAATAGATAGGGCTTCACGGATGGCAAGGTGGTAATGCAGTACATCGCCATAAGAAAAGCGACTTCTGCGACACGCAGGAACGCAAACTGCACAAACTGCTCAGGGTAAACAACGTAATCCAGAGGGATGCCGAGAGTTACGATCACAATCGAGATCAGGCAGCCAATTCGATTGAGGTAAGCTCGATCAGCCAGGTTTTTCTGTTTATAAGCGGGGCGATAATGCTCTAAGTGAGATACATCACCGAAAGCCGGGCTGAACTGCGTGAGGCTACGCGTGAGCGACTTGAGCATTACTTTGGCCCACCCTGGCCATAAAGGATTCAATAGCGGACTGGTATTGAGGCCAGTTTTCAAACATCGGCATGTGCCCACTCCCATCAATGAGCGCCAGACTACTGTTGGGGAATAGATCTGAAAGCTCTTTAGTTCGTTCTAGGGACACATACGGGTCGCGGTTGCCACACATTACCAACACTGGACATTGAATGCTCGGAATGATGTGGCTGAGGTCCATGTTGGCCAAGTCTCTAAAATAGATGCCCATGGATACGCCGCTGATTTTCTGAAGAGCGGGGAAATAGTAGGGCAAGTAGGCTTGAAAGTCGGGTCGATTGATGACGCTTTTGGGCTCTGCCAGTACATCACCAATGAACAGTTTGTGAACGCCCAAAGTTAGGGAGCTGACCCTCAACGTTGGTGAAATCAAAGCTCGGCCTAAACCGCCCAGCTTGTTTGCCATCCATTGAAAAGCAGCGTAGATGCCGCCTTCTTCCTTTCCGGTTACTGCTCCACCTATTGATACGAGACCTCGAACTCGCTCGGGCACCACGGCTGCGGCCGCTATCGCAGCATGCGCGCCTGTTGAGTGTCCTACCAGGATAAACGATGTCGTGGATCCAAGTAGCTGGTTAATTTGTTCAAGTACCGAACTGGCAAGACTCTCAGCGGACAGTTTTGATGAAGGGCTAAGTGAGGCCGATGGATAGTGACCAGGCAAACCAATGACGAAGATTGGGCGGTCGCCGAATACAGATAGATGGGAAGGCCACCAAAAATAAATAGAACAAAGAAGACCATGGATTAATACAACGGGAGTGCCTGGCGCGTTCTCATTGAATGCAAGGCATCTGAAACCATTGATCGCTATTTCCCTTGGGGGCAGAGGCGCCATATCCAAATCTTCCTTTGAAATCCTTTGCGTGTAAAATACTAGATGGCGATTGGTATTTCCGGGCACGGAGCCACAATTCGGGACAACATATCGCTGAAATGGGCACTAGTCAGCAGATTTAACTTTGCTGATGCAGAAAAATGGACGCCTTAAACCGTCCAACACCACAAGGACTGTGCGTGATTCACTGTATTTCAGGGCAACCTGATGTGATCGGCCGTCATCTCCCTGGCGACGACGTCATTTTTCACTCCTATGACCAACCGCTACCGTCATTTCCGGTCGACGCGATCCTTATACTGCATGAGCCGCCTTTAGCCTGGCTCAAGAACCCTGTTCAGATCCAAACTTCGACACACCGAATACTGCTCGCGGAAAACCCGTCTGCCGGTGCGATCAAGCTCGCGGTTAATCAGATCGGTGTGGTTCGAATTTCTGATTTGGCCAGCCTCTCAAAAGCCATTAAAGAGTTATTCCGAGACTCCGCCCTTATGGCGGCTCAACGTATGGTGGAGGGGCCTGCTGTATGAGCACCCCTCAGATTAGAGTGGCCTTTGTTGATGACGAACCAAGAACATTGCGAGCTTTCCAATGGGAGTTTGGTGAGCACTTTCACATTAAGACCTTTCTTAAAGGGAGTGAGTTGCTGACCGCGCTGAACGCCGGTGAACAGTTTGACGTATTGATCAGTGATCAACGCATGCCTGGGATGACTGGCGACGAGGTTTTAAAGGAGGTTAGCAAGCGATATCCGCCAATACGCAGGCTGGTTATGACGGCCTATGCGGATGTGGGCCCACTTCAAATTTGTGTGAATGAGGCGGGTATTGACGGATACCTTGAAAAGCCTTGGGATCCGGACGAGGTCCGAGATTTTATAGTAAGGGCACACGGTAGACTTCTGCAGGCGCGAAGCCGAGAGCTACGGCGTATTGCGGCGGGGAACGATCGCTGGTCATCTATTCAAAAGTCCAGGATCTCAGGCGTTGCACAAATGTGCGAGGCCTTGGGTTTCAATTCCACGGTACAAACTTCTTTTTATCAGGCCTTGGAGCTTTCTGCCTTCTTCAGGCCATTCGATTGGTCTGATTTGCTGCTGATAGATTCGTCATCTGAACAGGAGCTGATCCTCGACTTTCTTTCATCCATCGAATCTTTGATGTTGCTCGGGTCAGAGTTTAATGATCCCTGCCGACGCGCGCTTTTTTACTGGTGGATGCTACTCAAAGCATGCCCAGAAGGGCAGGGAAGTAGTTTTTTCAAACAGTGCCACGCGAACGGGACGATATCTCTGTCTTTTGATGCTGGCGCCCCTTTTGGGGACAGCATTTTTGATCCGTGTGGTGATCGGGATCCTAAAACCATACGGCGAAACGCTCTTCTTCTTTTGGTTATCCAGGAGCTCCAACCGCTAGGTGGCAGCCTACTCCTGGTGCCAGACAACGCAAGGTTCAAAGGGGATCTCCTGATGGGGCCCGAATCAGGGAGGGCGACATGGGCTATGTAAGCGTCACTATCGTCTATCCCTTTCGCATACTTGCAGATGCGTTTAGCTCCAGCATCAACAAGCTACCGGACTTTTACGTTTCGAACCAAGTTGAATCGCTGGTGGAACTCTGGGAAAGCGTGGAAGAGACCGATTTAATCCTGGTGGATGCCGATCTTCTCAAACAATCTTGTTTCAGAGACATTCGGAAAATCATGGCTAGCTTTCCCGGCGTACACATAATTGTGATTGGCATAGTGTCGGCGCCTGAAGTGCTGATAATGAAAGGTTGTGCTGGTTACATTGACCTTCATCGAGGATTTGACGAGGCTCTCCACCTGATTACCAGAGTTGGCAGAGGTGCGACCGGGGGTATTTTGTCGAGCTCCAAGTCGTCCAGTGAAAGCACCTTGGATACCCTTTCACAGCGGGAAAGCCAAACCCTAAAACTGATTTGGGATGGCATGACGAATAAGGAAATATGTGACTTTTTGGGAGTGAAACAGCAAACCGTTAGTTCCTATGTGAATCGCCTCTGTGAAAAGCTCGGTGTGGAGTCACGTAACGGGATTTTTCTACTGAGCCACCGGCTGAGAGATAAAACGCTGTAGGTTTTTTAAGGCAGGATTTGCCTGTTTCTTACTACAGACACTTTACAATCCGTAACATAGACTTCTCCAGTATATACGGACATATATTGAAGGAAGCATGAAGATGATTGCACTGACGAAAGGACGCGCAGTATCAACCTCGCTGTTTGTCTGTCTTCGGGAGGCGAAGACGGGCGGGTTCACCACCAATTTTTATCAAGCGGTCTCGGTGGATCCCTCGGTATCGTTTAGCACGCCTAACCGAAGTAGTCGCTCCTGCAAAAGTAAAAACCTGAATTAATGCAATGAGTTGCCCAGGATCTGGGGTATAATACCCACCATAAATCTCCCCGTTTCGCTCAAAAACCGGAAGAAATGCCCATGATCCCACGGGATAAGCGCCAGGCAC